>NZ_JAEVHJ010000003.1:0-88240 GCF_016802855.1 Micromonospora sp. ATA51
CATGATCACCGACGTGATCTCACCCGCTCCACAAAGGCCGCTCACCCCTTGAACTCCCAGCTCAGGGCACCCGTCGGCCGACTACGCAATCACCCTGCCCGTCGAGGTCGTCGGTCAACAGCATGACCACTTTGCGAACCATGAATTCACTCCCTTCGAGGAATTGGTGCCTTGGGCCCAATTTCCGCCTACAAGGCAGTATTGAGGTGATCTCAACAAGAGATGGCGGTTGACGCGGACGACACGCCTGCAACCGTCCATACCGGACAGTACTGGAAGAGGGCGTGGGGCCCTCGATAGGCAGTTCTCACCACAAGATCAGCCATGAGGTGAGGACCCCACGTGATTGCCTATCGTGCCATGACCGACGTGCCCAGGGAACTCGTGCAGCACGTGGCGCGGCTGCTGCGCGCCGAGCGCCGCGCGGTCGGCACCCGCCGCCGAACCCGGAAGCTGACCTGCTTCTACCAGGCGCTTCTGGTCCTGGCGTGGTTCGGCAAGGGTGAGGACAAGACCACCCTCGGGGCTGGCTTCGGGGTGTCCAGGGCCACCGCCTACCGGTACGTCGCCGAGGCGGTGCGGGTCCTGGCGGCGCAGACACCCACCCTGCACGACGCCCTCGCCCGGGTCGCCGCTGACGGCTGGTCGCATGTGATCCTCGACGGCAAGCTGTTCGACACCGACCGGCTGGCCGAGACCACCACCAGCGTCAAGGGCGAGACAATCGACGCGTGGTACTCGGGAAAGCACCGTGACTTCGGCGCGAACATCCAAGCCGTGATGCGTCCCGACGGGCTACCGATCTGGACCTCCGATGCGATGCCCGGCCACCTGCACGACCTGACCTGCGCCCAGCGGCTGGACGTCACCGGCGCCCTGTACTGGGCTGCCTCCACCCTCAACCTGCCGACCCTGGCCGACTCCGGCTACGAAGGCGCTGGCCAGGGCATCCACACCCCGTACAAGCAGCCCACCGACGGCCGCCGCCTCGCCGTCGACAACCGCACCTACAATGCCGTCCTTCGATCCCTACGCTGCCTCGGAGAACGCGGCTTCGCCATCCTCACCGGCCGATGGCGCGCGCTGCGCCACACCACCGCCAGCCCTCGAAGCCTCGGCGACATCGTCCGCGCCGCACTCCACCTCACACATTTCGAATACCGATACCTACCCGAACCTTGTTGAGATCACGTCATTGGCCGCCGCCAGCACCCCCGACGGCGGGGTGTCCCAAAAGGAACACCGAGAGACCGAGCCTGGGAAGCCCGCCTCGAGACTGGCGATCAAGGGCCGATCACGAGCGATTGAGGAGCCCGAGTGGACCAGCATCAACGGCGCGATCCGTGCAGCTGTTTCTGAGGGGCCTACCTTGACGATCAGTGTCCGTAGGCGACTTGACGTCTGGTCGTGGAGCTGGGGGTGGAATGGGGTTCGCGAAGCCGGCGATGATGAGCGCAATGGTGGGGGCAGCTGTTCGTGGATGTCCAGCAGGTGCCATTCGCTTGCGAGCAAGTGGTGCCTGAACTGAGTGATGCATGGCAGCGCCGCCGCCGCGCCGACGGCAGGGTTGGCAACGTGAGACTCGCCGCGCTTGATGACCGAGGCGATGATGTGCTGGACCTGGGCCGTGAGGTCGACGACGTGCTCTGCTTCGACGAACCTAAATTCGGATACCAGCGCCCTGCACGTCTGAACGAGGCGTGGATGCGATGCAGCCACTCCCGCATGACCGCTTCCCGAAGAGCCGCCCTCCGACGGGAAATGCCGGTAGATGCTGCCCGGACTGACCTTGAGCCCTCGCATGGCATCGGCGACGTTAGCCTCTGCCGGGGCCGTAGCGGGGCAGGACATCCTCAGCGCTACCCCTCGGGAATTTCGCCGCAAGATCCCCTAATCCCCTAACGCCAACCGCCGCCCCTGCCCCAACCCGGCCGGATAAGGCTGGGGTGCAACCCCGATGTCCGATACCGCCGCTTCGCCTTACGGTCGATCCCGGGTCCGGGCGATGTTGTCTGAGACCACGTCCGAACAACATCGATCGAGGAGACCGGCAACATGAGTGAAAGCGCCAGCACAAATTCGACCGCCGACGTGAACTCGACCTCTGCAGCCAACTGGACCGGCAACACGGAGGCAACCGCCGATACCAGCGGGACCACCAACGTGGATTCCACCGCCAGCGCGGGGTCGACCGCCGACATGGGCGCAACCGCTGACATGGTGTCGCCGCAGAGCCTGCAGGACTTCGTATTCGGCCTGCTCACGAACGGTGACGCCCGAGCGGCGTACGAGGTCGACCCGCAAGGCGCGCTGGACAACGCAGGTCTCAACGACGTGACCCCGGCCGACGTGCAGGACATCGTTCCGCTGGTGGCCGACTACGTTCCTGTACAGGGCATCACGTCCTTGCTTTCCGGAGACAGCCTTGGCATCACCGCCGGCGCCACCGTCGACGGACTCGGGCTCAGCGGCGCGACCGGCACCCTCGGCGGACTCGGCCTCACGGGTGTGACCGGCCACCTGGGCGGCACCCTCGACAGCGTTAGCCTCAGCGGCGGCGTGACCGGCACGCTCGACAGCACCGTCGGCGGACTCGGCGTCGACGGCGTGACCGGCGACGTCGGGGGCACCGTGTACAGCGCCACCAACCTCGTCGACAGCACCGTCGGCGGACTCGGCGTCAGCGGCGTGACCGGCGACGTCGGGGGCACCGTGTACGGCGCCACCGGCCTCGCCGGCGGCACCCTCGACAGCACCGTCGGCGGACTCGGCGTCAGCGGCGTGACCGGCAACCTCGGTGACACGGTGCACGGCGTCGGAAGCGTCACCGGTGACGTCGGTGTACACGGCGACGCGTACGCCAGCACGGACGGACAGCTTCTGGGGGGCCTCACCGACGGCCTGCTCCTGAGCTGAAGGCGCTGTGCTATGCGGAGGCCGGGATCTGCCCACTGCGCGGTCCCGGCCTCCATCTTGGTTTACCTACCGCGGATTTCCGGCCGCACGTATGCGTTGTGGAACCGGTGGACGTGTTGTGCAGGCGCCGGGTCCGCGGTCAGATCGCTCTACGCCACGCATGCGGGCCGCGCTTCGCCGGAACTGAGGTTCTGGTCGAGGAGGACCTGGCCGCCACGCAGCGCCAGCGCATCACGCGACGCTGGCGGCGCCGTTGATGCGGCACATCATCGCGGACCAGAGGTGGCTGACGGCCACTGGTAACGGCCAGCCACCTCGCATCGAGCTCCTTGGCCAGTTCTTCAAACTGAGGGCCGTAGACGTCGTGGTTGAGCGCCGCATGGAATGTTCGACATGGTCGCGTGCCGTGACCATGGCGCCCCGACACCTGGGCCTGCCTCGGCCACGGCCCCTCTCGCCGGCCCTCGTCATCTGATCCGCCGTGCCCTGGATCGGTGACCTCGCCCGACGGCGCCCCGTCCGTGAAGAGACGGGGCGCTCTGGTCGTCGCCGAGTGTGCTGTCAGCGCAGGTGGGGTGGTCCAGCCCGCCCACCCGGCGGGCGTATCAGTCGGCGGCGACCTCGATCCGTGGGGTCGGGCCCGCCGGCAGGTACGCCATGTCGGAGATGATGACCACATCCACCTCACGGTTCATCACCATCCAGCTCACCGACTCCCACGGCCCGCGGACGATGCCCTCCAACCGGTAACCGCGCCGGCGGCTGTAGTCGAAGCACTTCGCCACGGCGGGCTCGGTAGGTTCGATGCCGCCGGGTATCCAGATCACGGCCGTGTCCATGCAGCCTCCTGATCAACTTCTGAAGGTTAAGCGAGCGAGGATGATCAGGAGCCCCGGGGGGCAGGGATAGACGCGGTGCCGGTGGACAAGCATCGTGGTGCGGTCCCGGCAGGGTAAGAGGCGGCCGCCATGAACTTCCGGTGGTTCGCTACCCCAGCGGCGGAGCCGGCGATCGCGGGTGAGGAGCCTCGGCCCTCACGTTGCCGTTACTCGCGTCTGCTCCCAGGTCCGCCGTGGTCGGCTATTGGGTGATCTCACCGCTAGGGGAATGCGCTGGTCCGCGGTCTCGCGCCAGAGTGCGTGGACGATCGTGCCGTCGGGGAGGGCGAAGGGATCGCGGGCGGTGTAGCCGTGCCGGGTGTAGAGGGCAGCCTCGGCGGCGGTGGTGGCCTCTGCGTAGGTGGGAAGCCCGAGACGGTCCATCCGGACGAGACTGCGGGCGAGCAGGGTGGAGGCGCGGGCGTGGCGCCAATCGGCGGGCGGGGCCGCGAGAAACGCCAGGTGGTTGTGGGCGTCGGTGGGACGGTGGGTGTTGAGGACGCCGTCCAGGGTCCGGAAGCGGTCGAGGTGGTCACCGCAGGCAGCCGCGAGGCGTTGGCGGTAGTTGGCCGGCGGCGGGATGGGGCGGTAGCGGTGGAACCAGACGGCGGCGGCGGAGCGGTCGTCTAGGAGGAAGACCTCGCCGAACAGAAGGGCGTGTTCGACCCAGATGCGGGAGACGGCGGTGAGCATGCGGCGTCGCTGGTCATCATCAGGTACGAGCCACGTGCCGATGGTTGAGGTGTGCAGGGGGGCAGCGACGAGGCGGACGACGTCGTCGATGTCGCACCAGCGGGCACGGACCGTGGGCGGAATACCTGTCATGGTGGATCTCCTGTATTGAGCCATTGTTGCCCGGTGGCCGGCGCTGCTGTCCGGTCGGGCGAAGCTGTGCAGTCAGGTCGAGTTGCCCGCCACCGGGACGGACGAGCCGGCGCGTGCCGTTTGGCTTCACGGATCAGCGCGGCGAAGGACACGTGGCACCCGGTTGAGCGGGCGCGTAGGACGCCCAGGGTCACAGCAGGGCGGCGTGGCCGTGAAGGTGCGTGGGGCGATGATGGTGCTCGCCGTTCACCGACAGCGGATCACCACCGCGTCGCCCCACCCGCCGGCTGGAGAGGTGTCCACGACGCGCGGTCGCATCTCAGCTGCCTGTCCGGCCGTGGGTCAGCCGTCACCGCATGAGGTGACGCTCAGGCAGGTCTGGTGCCCGGCTGCGGCGATCGTTGGGCGAACGTGTCGCACGGGGACGAAGCGCAGCGCTGGGATTCCAGCTCCGGCATCCATGGGCGCGGCGAGATGTCAGCCGCCGCCGTGCCGGCGCCTGAGGCGGCGGAACTGGTCACGCTGCCGGACGAGATCGGCGTCAGGCCGCCGGTGCCGGTACCACCGACGCGCCCGGGACGACTACTCACGTCGGCGGCTGCAGCTGGGGCCGGCTCGCCGCCGCTGCACCGCTGCACCGCCACGTTCCAGTAGGGCGGGGGCTGCGTGGCTTCCTGGCGGTTGGCGGTGACAGCTGGCACGCGGACGGGATGCTCGGTAGCGCCTGGAGTAGTGGCGACCGGCACCGGGCCGCCAGACCCGGGCTGCGGTTCTACCGGATCGCCGGGCGGGACCGCCGGGTCCGCCGGCTGGCCGAGGATCGGCCGCGTCACCTCGAGCACCGGGGCGAGGACGGGGTGCAGGGTCTCGAGGATCGGGTCGGCGACCGGGCCGACCACCGCGTCAACGGGTTCGAGCAGTCCCGTGCCGGTGATCCCCCGCACCACCGGAGCCGCCGCGTCCACGACCGGACGCGTCACCGGCGCGACAGCCTCGACGACTCTCGTCAACCCCGTACCGGCCGGCCCGCCCACCGTGCGCCGCACCGGCACCATCGCCGCCGTCAGGTCAACGGGCGGGACCCGCATCGCCGAATCGGGCGTTGCGCGGGCTTGCGCCAGGGTGCCGGCTGGTTCCGGGGTCACGGAGGTTGGCTCCCCGACCGCGTCGGTCCCGGCCGGGCTGGGATCGACGGTCGCCGTCTCTTCGGGCGGGGCGGGCGGGCGTGGAAGGACAGTTTCGACCACCGCCCCGGCGCCGCCGAGCAGGTTGCCGACGATGCCCGGACCTGGCTCGTCGACGGCGTAGGCGGGATCGTTCATGATCGTGTCGCAAGCGCCCCAGGTGGCGATGACGCCACCGAGCAGAAGCATGCCGCGCACCGTCGCCTGAGCGAGTCGTCGGCTGCGGCACCGCATCACGGGCACCCCTCCCGACTTGTCGGTCTACCTCAGGCAATAACCGCTGATTGTTGCCGGATGCGGTCGGCGGGTCACCTTCCGACACGCGGGATTGGCATTATCCGCACAACGACCGAAGGCAACTTGCGCGCGTGCCCTACCAGGCAACCCGGCAGCGGACGGCTGCCGAGCTCGACGGCGTCAAGCCGGCAGAGCTATAGGGTGGATCTACCTGCGGATGAGAGGCGAGTGCGCGTGAATCCAGACTCGACCTGGCAGTATGAGGTCCGAACCGACGGTGACGCGAGGACCATCGTGCTGTCCGGCGAGATCGACATCAATGGCGCCGGCGAGCTGCACCGCCTGTTAGAGCAGGCAATCAATGCTGCGAACGAGGTGAAGGTCGATCTTGCCGAGGTCACCTTCATCGATTCCACCGTGATCACGGCCCTCGTAACATCCCAGAACCTGGCGAGGGCAGCCGGTCGCCGCTTCGCCGTGGTCAATCCCGAGGCCCAGGTGCACCGGGTCCTCGCTGTCACCGGTGTCCTGCAGGCTCTGACCACCGAAACGCGGTGACGAGCCACCACCTTTGACATGAGGCGCGGGGGTCGGCAGCCGACAGTGGCGGGATGCTCCGGGTTGCCGGGCGGGCCCTAGCCTTCGCACGTCGGCGCGGCACCTACCAGGTCTGAGTTAACGATCGTGCACGGTGAGCTGGGTACCGGGGTGTGTGAGCTGGGCTCGCGACAGCGGGATACGCGCCAAATCCCCTCGTCGGCGCGCTTGAGCAAGGTGCGGAAGCCGGCGCGGACCAGCGAATGGTCGTCGGCAGGCCGCCACGAGCGTGAGGTCGTGCTCGACGCGGACCTGGTCTTCCAGGTCGGCTTGTTCATTACTGGTTGTCCGGCATGGGGCCGTTTATCTCGCCGCCGGGTGGCGAGGTGGGCGCGGGGGTGTCGGTGCCAGTAGTCGGCTCGAGGCAGGCGGTCACGGTGGCAGTCACCCCATTGAGCCGGCGGGTGAGGACGAGGCCGTCGGTCAACTGGTGGGCGAGCCACAGTCCGCGGCCCCCGGCGGTATCGACCGCGGGCAGTCGCACCCGCAGGCTGCCCGGCGCCGCGCCTTGGTCGGTGACCTCGCAGATCAAGACGTCGGCCTGGCGGCGCAGCTCGAGGTGGCCGTGGCCACCGCCGTGGCGCACGGCATTGGTGATCAGTTCATGGACGGCGAGGACGAAGTCGTCGCCGGCATCTCCGGTCAGTCCCGCGGCGGTCACCTGCGCCTGGAGTGCGTGTCGGAGCGTGCCAACCGTCGCGCTGGTGAAGTCCTGCGACATGATCGGAACGACGGCAGCGACGAGGGCCGGCGCCGGATGTCCCGGGTCGGAAGCCTCAGCGTCGCCGGTCACTCTCGCAGGCTACCCACCGCTGGCGGTACCGGAACCACTGAGTACAACTACGCGCGATCGCGGAGGCGCGGCCAACGATCTCGGCGTTCCTCGCCTACGTTGGCCCGCATTGGTCATGGGCGAGAAGCGGTCGTCGGCCTGGACGGGCCTGACCCGCTCCCGCCAGTCTGGCCCCACCCCTTCGACGCTTCCCCGTGCCCAGCGCGGACGTGGCGCCGATAGGTCGCCTACGGGACAGCCTCACGGCCGCGGGCCCCGATCGGCGCGGCGTGACATGGAGTCAGCTATCTGCCGTCGGCGGTACTGATCGTGGAGCCGTTACCGCCGTTCGCACACCAGGCCGTCGCCGTTCCGGTCGCGGTACCAGGCGTATTCCGGGTCGATGCCCCTGCGGTATGGGCCGTAGCCGGCCGCGTTCGCCTCCTTGCACGTGCCGAACCGAGGATCCGTCACCGGCACTGGTGGCGGCATTGGCCTGGTGCTGGTCGGGGCCGGTCGTGGACTGCTGGCGCGCGTGGCCGTCGGCTTGACGGTCGCCTTCGGCGCCGCGGTCGTGGTTTTGGCGCTGCTGTCCCCTGCAAGGGGAGCCGGCGCGGTGGGCTCCACTGGTGCAGGGGTCGGACGGGTATCGGCGTCAACGAGGCGGTTGCCGGGCGTGGCGTTAGGCGTGGTGTTACGGGCACTGGGCCGCGCCGTGTCGGAGTCGTTGTCCGCTGCGTTGATCACCGCGCCGCCGCAACACAGCCCGACCACAACGGCGGCGGCAGCGATCAGCCATGGCAATGCCTTCCTCTTGACCGGCGCGGGAGGCGCGGGATATAGCGGCAGGACTGCGGTGTCGTCGAGCGACATCTCGTGCGGGCGGCCGTGGGACGGCGTCGGTGTCGTCATCGGGGCTGTTCCTGACAGTGGGAAGCGAGTTCGGTTTCCGGCAGGACCGGGCCGGGACGAGGGTGTTGGGCGAAGACCCAGGAACACACCCGACCCGACCTGGTCACTCTGGTGGCCGGACGCGTTAGCAATGGTCTGGGGACCAGTGCCGCAGCTTAGGCACCTCCGGCCAATGCGCGCCAGATCTCCCGCGGAGGTCCGGCAATGGTTCCGGCGTGCGGCGGGGCGATGTGACGCCGGGTGGTGGCTGCCAGGCATCCGGCAGCCACACCCGGCAGGCGGTGCGGACAATTTCAGGAGGAGACTGTTGGGGCCAGGTTGTGCCCCTACCTCACCTGGTGTCCGTCACGGTGGGGGTGCCCGGAACTGCGGCGCCGAGCCACAGTTGGGTCAGGACGTAGCGGGCTCCGCTCGGGATGGTGCCGGACTCGTCCGCGGCCGACGACGCCGCCGAGCCGAGCAGGGTGCACGACTCGTCGTAGAAGTACAGGTCGAAGTCGTACGGCGTGACGGTGTCGCTGTGAACACGGACCTCGTGGGCTCCGTCACCGAAGCTGTCCGGCAGCTTGGTGACCCAACCGTCCGCGCCCTGCGCTGGCGTGGCCGGCACCGCGCAGGCCGTCTTGAACGCGGTGGCGTCGTCGGCCGTGCCGGTGGACGGGTTACCCGCGGCGATCACCCCGGTCTCGGTCACCGGCGCGTCCGGCGGGGACGGCGGCAGCGGCTCGACCCCGGTGGCGGTCTTCGAGAAGACCTGCAATTCGGCGGCCTGCACGCCAGTCTTCGTCTCGCCGAGCGCGGTGTCGGTCCAGAACCGCACGTACTGCGCCTGCACCGGCTGCGGCAGCGCGCGTCCCAGGCGGCCGGCCCGTCCGATGGCCGGGGTGCCGGAAGGCGCCACGAACAGGAGTACGGCCGCCATGGTCGAGGCCGGGACGATGAGTTCGCTCGGACGGCCCACCGGCTCGGCCGCCGACTCACCGACACCAGCGGTACGCAGACGACCTCACACGAGGGCGGGGGCGGTCAGTCGTGTCGCTGCGCCCCATGATGCTTCTGGTTTTGTCGCAGGGCTTCCTCGAGTTGGTCTTCGAGGATGATGATCCGGCAGGCGGCCTCCAGGGCGGTGCCCTGATCGACCATCTCCCGGGCTCGGGCCGCCAGGCGTAGCTGGTAGCGGGAGTAGCGGCGGTGGCCGCCGGCGGAGCGGTGCGGGTCGATCAGTTTCGCCTCGTCCAAGCGGCGCAGGAAGTCCTGCGAGGTGCCGAGCATCTCCGCGGCCTGGCCGATGGTGTAGGCGGGGTAGTCCTCGTCGCCGAACATGTCATCAGGGCTTTGGCCCATGTCACCTCCACGTCGAGGGCCCCGGCGCGTAAGCGCCGGGGCCCAGGGTTACGGGTCAGAACACCATCTGCCGACAGGAACGTCGGCTTGTCGTATCCGCACCAGCCGTCACTGACGGCTTCGGGTGCGAGGATCGCATAAGCGTGACCGGAGACCACCTCTCGTTCGATGGAAACTGCGGTGTCCGCCCGGCCTGGATTGACGGCCAACGGCGGGCGATCCAACGGTGTACGGCCCTCCCTTTCCTCTGCCTTCTCTTTCCCTTGCTGACGTGCGGTCCACCGGTGTCGGAGCCCACGCGACTTCATGGCCCCTACACGTACGGCAAACATCAGATGGAGCCCTGAAGACGCCTTGGCCCCACCTGTGGTGCCCCGTCGCGCATCACGTCGGGGCTGACGTGCTTCTACTGCCGAAAGGAAACGGTGAAACTCGTTCCCGCTTCCCGCCGCCCGTCGTGACCTCACGGCCGGGCGGTCCGTCTGCATCTTGTGGCTCTCTGTTCTCGACTCGAAGAAGAGTACCCCGCACCACTAAGGATGTCTAGTCGTTTCAGCATAGATTTTCGGGCTGGCTGTCAGTAGCCTCGGCGGCCAGCCAGAGGGGCATCAGGGAGAGCTGGCGGGTGGCACGGTCGCGCATCGGCACGGACGTCGACATGAACGGCGTCGCCATTCTCGGCCCCGTCGGCGACCTCGATGCCGACACCAGCGAAGACCTCACCGAGGCGATCACCGCGTCCTGACTCGCCTCCGGGTGACGCACCTGGTGGTGACCCTCGTCCGGGTGTCATCCCTTGACTCGCGGCCTGCCCGTGCTCGTCGAGTGCCACGGTCACCCGACGGCGTCCGGCCGACCGTGGCGTCGTCCAGTCACTGCCCGCCCCCGGCAGTGACCTTACCGGGATCGTTTCCTGATCCGATCGATCTGTGATGGTCCCCAGTCTTGCCCGGCTGTGTTCACCCACGCGGAGGGGGCGGGCGGTCCTGCCGGCGCGGTTTGGGTGAGAGACGCCGGCGGAGCGGATAGCGGCCGAGGGACAACCTGAGTCGTGCGATGGCTTAGGTGGGCGGCGTTTTGGTGATACGCGTTGCCGCGGTGACCAGCCGCTTGCGTACGGTGTGTTCGGTGCGCTGGAGGTCTGCCGTCGACAGGACGCACGCCAAAGCTGCCGGCTGACCCGCGGTCGAGACGAGCACAGCAGCCGTGGCCGTGGCCGGATGGTAGTGGCCCGACTCGCTGTGCAAGCGGCCCCGGTTGGCGGTGGTCAGCGTCGGGTTCAACGCCTCGACGTCGCTGACAGTGGAGGTGCCAAGGTTGGACGTTGGGGCCTGTTTGAGGTAGCTCGCGCGGGTGGGAGTGAGCGTGGACAGCAGCGCGAGGCCCCAGGCGGTGACGTGCGGGGCCTCGTGGAATCCGGGGACCAGCTGGTCGTGGTGGGCAGTCCGAGGACCGGGGGCGACGGCGGTGAGCGTGATCCTGCCGTCGACGAACTGTGCGAGGCAGTGGGTGTATCCGGTGTCGACGGCCAGGCGCCGCAGCTCGTCGGTCACCGCGGCAGACGGGCGGATGGCCTCGCGGAGGTCCCGGTATCGGTGGGCTACCTGCAGGCCGGCAGTGAAGGTGCCGTCTTCGCGCCGAACGAGATAGCCCTCGTAGGTCAGTGTCCGGACTATGTGGTAGACGGTCGCGGAGTTCAGGCCACACCGGCTGGCCACTTGTTTGACGGTCAGACCGCGCGGCGTGCCACCGACGGCTTCCAGCACCCGCAGCGCCCGGGACACGCTGGAGAGCAGATCCGATGGCGGTATCAGGGGCTGCTCACCCACAGCGGTCCTCCGATTAACGCTCGACTCGTAGCGGCCGGTTCTCCCCTCACGTCATACCCGCGTCGGGTCCCGCTATCTCGCATCGCGGCTCACCGCGAGGACGACTGACGGCCCCGCAAACGAAGGTGAGACCTGGGCGATGACCAGCGCGGGGGGCATCTCATGGTCAACATATCGCGCCATCGCACAAGGACGGGACGCGTCTTGCGGGAGTCCCGTACCCAGGCCAGGGTCTTGGGCCACCGCGGGACGGCCGCAGTGCCGGAGGCTGACGCCGCGGGTGATTTCGCCGCCCGCGATTGCGGGCAGGTCGGCGTGGGGCGGCTACCGCGGGGCAACTCTCCGGGGTGATGATCCGGTACCGCAGGGCCCTGGCCGCCACCCCGGTCGGCGACGACCAGCAGCCCGGCCAGCACCAGCAGAAGGACGACGAAGGTCGGATTCGCTATCCGCTCCGAACTGGCCGCCTACGTGATCAGCTTAGCGGAGGAGCACACCTACAAGGCGCGACCGTCGCTACGAGCTGGTCACCGGCTGCGGCCACTCCTGAACTCGCATGTTCCGGCTGACGTGGTCGTGCCCATCGAGGGCGCTGCATCATGTGGAGGCCTGGTGCTGTTGCGTTGCCGGATCGACAGACGTGTTGAGCCCCGAGGGCTGGTCTCGTGTCAGATCGCCCGGGCGAGTTCGGTGAATGCAGCCGCGACCCGCTGAGCGGGCGGAGCGTCGATACCGAGCTCGTAGTGGCCGCGCCGGAGATTCTGCATGAACGCGTGCCCGGTGATAACCACCTGGGCTGTGTTGTCCTTCCGCAGCCCACGCATCGGTCTCAGCCTGTGTTTGAGCTGGCTGTGATCAGCCTCTATCGGGTTGTTGGCGTGCTGCTCGACGTGGTGCCATGCGTGCGGGATCAACTCGTCGAGCACGGCGGGGTAGACCGCGGCGGCGTCGGTGACCACCTCGGTCGGCTTGACCTTGAGCGTGGCGATGGCGCGTCGGAAGAACCGCCGGGCCGCGTCGGCGTCGCGGCGGGTCGAGACCAGCACGTCGATGACCTGCCCGTACTGGTCTATCGCACGGTAGACGTAGCGCCACACGCCGTTGACCTTGATGTAGGTCTCGTCGACGTGCCACCTGTCGCCGGGCGCGTGCCGGCGGAATCTGGCGGCGCCGGCCAGCAGCGGGGTGAACCGTTGCACCCACCGGTAGACGGTGACGTGGTCGACCTCGACGCCGCGTTCGACCAGCAGTTCTTCGACGTCGCGGTAGGACAGGTTGAACCGCAGGTACCACCGGACCGCGACGATGATCACCTCGGGTGGGAACCGGAACCCGGCGAACGCGGACTTCGGCGGTAGCCAGGGGCGAGGACGGTTCGACAGCTTCACTGGTCAAGCCTGCCTCGATCTTGCCAACGACCAACGCAACAGAGCCCTGCGGACAGGCCAGCGCGTGGGTGGTGCAGACTGGGCCGATGAGTCCTGCCGGCCGTGGCCCACGAGGCAAGCAGAATACGACATCCGGTCGCCGCTCCGACCTCGTCGTGGTGGGCAACGTGGAGGAGAAGTGCGACTGTCCCGCGTGTTCAGGCGGGGAGCTGGATCCCGAACAGATGCTCGCCGAGTTGGTGGACGGTGCCGCCGACCTGGCCGGTTGCGAGGATCCGCTGGAGGCGGAGCTGGCCGGCGCACTGTTCGTGGCGATGGCGGTGGCCGGCGGTGACGACACCGTACCCGCTTTCGCCCAGGCATTTATCCCGGCGATCGAGGCACGCGGTAACGATGCGGCCCTGACGCTGCTGACCGCGATCGGCGCCGCGGCCAGTGCCGGTCCCGAGCAGGTGGCAGAGGCCGCCGTGGCAGCCGCCGGCCGGTTGGCCGTCGACGGAGTCCCCGCGCCGGCCTGGGCCCGGAAGCTGGAGCAGCCGCTGCACTCTGGCCCCTTCACTCGGCTGTACGACACCGAGGGGACCATGTCGGTGTTGGTCGGCTCGTTCCAGCGGGCGGGGCACGAGCACGCGGTCATGGTCCTGGTGGATCACGACGACTGCGGCGCCGCCGACGGCATCCTCGTCGTGGACGGGGCGGACCTGCCGGTGGCGCTGAAGGACATCCGCGAAAGCGGTCGGCGCGACGGCCTGACCATCAAGACCCAGAAGCTGGGCGCGCCTGAGTTCCGCTGGTACGTCGAGCAGGCGATGCAGGCGCGTGCCGTGCACGACGCCGAGAACGGCGACGATGGCAGCCAGGACGCGCCGGAGCTTGTCGACGAGGAGGACGGGCCCGGGTATGACGTGCTGGCGGTGCTGGTCCGTACCCGGTTGGCTGCTCTCCCGCAGCCGCGTAAGCCCAAGGGGGCGGTCGTGTCCGGGCACGGCGCTGGTGGCCGGGACGCGATGGCGGTACTGCAGCAGTTCGCCCAACTCGTCAACCGTTCGGGCGACCCTTCCGATCTCGGTCTCGACTTCCTGACAGCAGGGCGGGCGCAGCCGGCGAAGCTTCCGGCCAAACGGAAAAAGACCGCCGGCCCGGCACAGGTGTATCAGCTCAAGGTGAGTCTACGTGGGGCGAAACCACCCATCTGGCGGCGGCTGTTGGTGCCTGCGGACATCAGCCTGGCCCGGCTGCACGACACCATCCTTGCGGCATTCGGTTGGCACGGCGGCCACATGCACGTGTTCGAGACGGCGTACGGCGACTTCGGGCGCGCCGACCGCGAGTTGGGGCACCGGGCGGACGGGTCGGTGACGCTGGAGCAGGTCGCGCCCGAGGCGAAGGACAAATTCCGATACACCTACGATTTCGGGGACGACTGGGTACACGACATCCTGGTCGAGAAGGTGCTCGCCCCAGACCCGTCGACAGACCATCCCAGGTGTACCGGCGGGAAGCGGGCCGCCCCGCCCGATGACTGCGGGGGAATCTGGGGATACCAGGAGCTGGTCGAGGTACTCACCGACCCCGCACACCCCGAGCACGAAGAACGCCTGGAGTGGCTGGGACTGGCCGATGCCCGCCAGTTCACCCCGGACACCTTCGACATGGAGGAAGTGAACCGCCGGCTGCGTGCCCTTCGCTGAGCGGCCAGCCATCGCCAACCCGGGATACTCGCCGGACCGGGTGACGACGTCACCCGGATCGTGCGGGTTAAGTGGGATGGACAGCATCGAACCTGGTTTGCTGGCCTTGCGAACCGGGCTGTCACACCTTGAGGACGTCCACGTCGTACAGCGCGATCGACACGTCACGGGTGACCAACGTCAAGCCTTCGGTGACCGCCTGTGCCACCAGCATGCGGTCGAAGGGATCACGGTGATGGAATGGGAGGCGCCCGGCAGCGATCGCGTGAGCGTGAGTCACCGGCAGTTCACGGAGGCCCATATCCCGTACCCGTTCGGCGAGGTCCGCCGGTCCAGCGAGCTTTCCAGCGGTCTGCTTGATAGTGATCTCCCACAGGCTGACCGGGGACAGGAAGATGTCAGGGTCATAACGCAGCCGGTCAAGGAATTCCTCGCCAAGGGTGGCATCGCCGGTGATGGCCCACAGCGCGATGTGGGTGTCCAGCAGCAGGGTCATTCGCCGATACCAAAGTCGGCAGCGATCTCGGCGTTGGTGTGTGGCGAGTCCCAGTCGCCCGACAGGTCTACCTGCCCGGCAAGGGAGCCGACGGCGGTGCGGTTGACCCGACGCACCAGTGGAACCACTCGCGCCACAGGGGTCCCCGCCCTATCGATGATGATCTCCTCGCCGCGTTCCACTCGCTCGATGATGCGCGACAGGTGCGTCTTCGCATCATGCATGTTGTAGTGCACGGCCTCCGCCGACATGGCTCCACCTCCCCGGCTAGCTAATAGCTTAGTCCACCCGGCCTGACTGTGCCACAGACTGCTCGACTGCCCAGCCCCTGAATTATCGGCGGGCGGCCGGTCCCGCCTGGCCGGTGTCCGGTCCACGCTCGCGGCGGCGTGGCCGGCCGAGGTGACCGGCGATCGGCGGCGACGGCCGGTCCGCCGGAGGCGGTCGCCGCCGGGAGTGAACAGGCTGGCCGGGCGGGCGGGCGGCACGGTGGGCGGTCGGAGCCGGCCTTGTCGGGACCCCGTGGTGAACCACTCGGGCAGCCCGGTCGGAAGTCCGGAAATCAGATGGGTGGGGCCTCACGACCGTCACCACCGTCGCTCGCCCTGACCGGGACACCTGCCCGACATCACCGCCAGGCCAGCGGCGGCCGACCGCCCTGCAACCATACCGACAGCGAAGATCCACAACTCCGACCACAGTGGCAGAGGCCCCGCACCGGTGCGCCAACACTGGAATCATGATCCAGACCAGGCGACACGCATAACCACTGGTCAGCACGGACCGGCACGAGCCCTCGCCAGAACGGCACAGCGACAACGGAGCACCATCGGAGCACCAGATTCCAAATATTGGGAAGATCCGTCCCAAGGCTTAGAAGCAGTCAAGGTCGTGACCTGCGTTTCCGCATGTCACGACTTGATCATCTGTGCGCCCGAAGGGACTCGAACCCCTAACCTTCTGATCCGGAGACCGATGCTTGTCTATGGGCATGATCGGGCTGGTCGATCGTCCGCCCCGGTCCCTCCCGGTCCGCGCGGGTCCCCATAGATACCGGCAGGTCCAGGCCCTACATCAGGTTTTGTCGATCACTGCTCGCCGCCAGATGAGACCCCGGAATCCGAACGAGTCCCTGCACGTCCGGACCAGTTTTCCGGCGTCCGAGCAGCCACGGAGCAGCATGGATCGCCGTTCACGCCACCTTGCCTCGAACCACCGCGGACGTATGGATCTTCTTTGCGGAGCCGGCACCGGCGCTGGATGCGCGGGCGTTGGGGTTCGGGTTGCTGCGCGAGGCGATAGCCGTCCGCGCGGGTCGGCACCACGACCCAGATGCAGGGTCGCCAAGATTGCGTGAAGATCACCCGTCGGCGCGTTAAGAAGATGTCAAGATCTACGGATCTTGCCGGCGGCCGCGTGACGTTGGAGCCGTGTTCGAGTTCTTGAAGCGGCTACTGGTCGGCGCTCCGCTGCGCAGCGACCGGCTCGGCGAGCAACTGCTGTCCAAGCGGATCGCACTGCCCGTCTTCGCGAGCGACCCGCTCTCCTCGGTGGCGTACGCCACGCAGGAGATTCTGCTGGTCCTGACGCTGGGCGGGCTGGCCTACCTGTACCTGGCCCCGTGGATCGGGCTGGCCGTCATCGTGCTGCTGGCGGTGGTTGTCCTCTCCTACCGGCAGGTCGTGCGGGCGTACCCGTCCGGCGGTGGCTCCTACGAGGTGGCGACCCGCAACCTCGGAGCCTCGGCCGGTCTGGTCGTAGCGGCGGCGCTGCTGGTCGACTACATCATGACCGTGGCGGTGTCGGTGGCCGCCGGGGTCGACAACATCATCTCGGCGTTCCCCGATCTGAACCCCTGGCGGGTGCCGATCAACCTCGGCTTCGTCGCCTTGGTGACGGCGATGAACCTGCGTGGCGTGCGCGAATCGGGCCGGATCTTCGCGGTGCCGACCTACATGTTCGTCGTCGGCGTGCTCGCGCTGATCGCTACCGGGGTCATCCGGATGGCGTTCGGCGACACTCCGGTCGCCGAGAGCGCCGCCTGGTCCGTCACGCCCGAACCCGGACACGGCAACTTGACCGGCCTGGCCCTGCTGTTCCTGGCGTTGCGCGCGTTCTCCTCCGGCTGCACCGCGCTGACCGGCGCAGAGGCCATCTCCAACGGCGTACCGGCGTTCAAACCGCCCAAGGGCGAAAACGCGGCCGGGACCATGCTCTTGATGGGCGCCCTGTCGATCACCATGTTCGGCGGCATCACCGCACTGGCGCTGATCTCGAAGGTGCGCTACGTCGAAAACACGTGCGACCTGATCGGGTTCCCCGGCGACTGCGCCACCTCGGCGCAGCGGACCGTCATCGCGCAGCTCGCGGCGGCGATTCTCGGCGGCACCAGCTCTCCCATGTTCTTCTACATCCAGGCGGCCACCGCCCTGATCCTCATCCTCGCGGCCAACACCGCCTTCAACGGCTTCCCGCTGCTCGGCTCGATCCTGGCCGAGCACCGCTACCTACCCCGTCAGCTGCACACCCGCGGCGACCGGCTGGCCTTCTCCAACGGCATCCTGCTGCTGGCGCTGATCGCCGGTGCGCTGATCTACGCGTACAAGGGCTCGGTCACCAGCCTCATCCAGCTCTACATCCTCGGCGTGTTCACGTCGTTCACTCTGTCGCAGACCGGCATGGTCCGGCACTGGAACACGCTGCTGCGCACCGAACGCGACCCCGGACGGCGGCGGCGCATGCACCGATCCCGGCTGATCAACGCGTTCGGCGCCGTCTTCACCGGCCTTGTCCTGGTCATCGTCACCATCACCAAGTTCACCCACGGCGCGTACCTCGTGGTGATCGCGATCCCGGTGCTGTTCGCGATGATGCGGGCGATCCGCCGCCACTACGACCGCGTGGCCACCGAGTTGGCGCCGGAACCGGGCGGCATGGTGCTGCCCAGCCGCATCCACGCGGTAGTACTGGTCTCCCGCCTGCACCGGCCGACGATCCGGGCGCTCGCCTACGCCCGCGCGACCCGGCCAGACACGCTCACCGCGCTGACCGTGGCGATCACCCCAGAGGAGGTGCGCCAACTGCAGGCGGAGTGGGACGAGCACGACATCCGGGTGCCGCTGACCATCGTGGACTCCCCATACCGGGACATCACCGGGTCAGCGCTGGCCTTCATCGACAGCCTGCGCAAGGAGCACCCGCGTGACCTGGTCATCGTCTACATCCCCGAGTACGTCGTCGGCCGCTGGTGGGAGCACCTGCTGCACAACCAGTCGGCGCTGCGACTGAAGGCCCGACTGCTCTACAAGCGGGGCGTCATGGTGACCAGCGTGCCGTGGCAGCTGGAGTCGAGCCGCACCGAGCCGGAGATTCATGCTCCAGCCCAGGTCGGCCGATAACTTGGGCGGTATGCGGGACAGGTCGCGGCGGGCGTACCAGCGGATGCTCACCGGCGTGCTACTGGCGGCCGCCGGGCTGGCCGGACTCACCGCACTGCTGGTGCCGGTGCGCGGCGACCTCGCGCTGGCCAGCGTCGTGCTGCTCTACCTGGTGGTCGTGGTGGCGGCTGCCGTAGTCGGCGGGCTGACCGCCTCGCTCGCCGCTGCGGTCGCCTCCGACCTGCTGGTCAACTTCTTCTTCGTCCCGCCGTATCACACGCTCACCGTGGAGAGCCGGGATCACCTCATTACGCTCGTCGTCTACGTCGCGGTCGCGATCACGGTCAGCGTCGCGGTAGATCTGGCCGCCCGCCAGCGCGCGGCCGCGGCCCGCACCGGCGTCGAGGCGGCCGTGCTCGCGCGGATCAGCGCCGAGCCGATCGGCGCCGGCTCCGTGCACGCCTTGCTTTCCCGGGTACGCGAGGCGCTGCACATGGACAGCGCGGCGCTGATCGAGACCGATCCGAGCGGCGCCGAGCACATCGTCGCCGTAGCCGGACGGGAACCGACCGGAGTGCCGTCGCTCTCCGTGACAGCTCGGCCGAATCTGCGCCTGGTCGTCGAGGGGCCGGACCTGTTCGCTCCCGATCCCCGGTTCCTGGCCCGGCTGGCCGCGGCCGCCGCCCGCACCCTGGACGCGGAGCGCCTGGCCGACCAGGCGGCCCGCGCCCGGGAGCTGGCCGAGATCGACCGGTTGCGGGCGGCCCTGCTGGCGGCGGTCGGCCACGATCTGCGTACGCCGCTGGCAGGGATCAAGGCCGGGGTGTCCAGCCTGCGCGACCCGGACCTGGAGTTGGCCCCGGCCGAACAGGCGGAGCTGCTGGAGACCATCGAGGAGTCCGCCGACCGAATGTCCGACCTGGTAGAGAACCTGCTGGCGATGAGCCGCCTGCAGGCGGGTGCCTTGATAGTCGAGAGCCGTCCGGTCGCCGTAGACGAGATGGTCGCCGCGGCGCTGCTGCATCAGGGGCCGGCCACGGTCGAGGTCGACGTGCCGGACGATCTGCCCTTCGCGTACGCCGATCCGGGGCTGCTGGAACGGGTCGTGGCGAACCTCGTCGCCAACGCCGTGCGCGAATCGCCTTCGGTGCGCGTGGTCGGCCACGCTTCCGGTGACCGGCTGTCGTTGCAGGTGGTCGATCACGGTCGCGGCATACCGGCCGAGGACCGCGAGCGTGTCTTCGCCCCGTTCCAGCGCCTCGACGACCGGTCCGCCGAGGGCGGGCTAGGTTTGGGGTTGGCCATCGCCCGCGGCTTTACTGAGGCGATGGGCGGCACCCTGACGGCGACCGACACCCCGGGCGGAGGACTGACGATGACGATCATCCTGCCGCAGGCGGCAGCCCAGTGACCCCAGTCCTCGTCGTCGACGACGATCGTCAACTGGCGCGGGCGCTGCGCATCGCCCTGTCGGCCCGCGGCTACGAGGTCGCCGTCGCTACCGACGGGGCCAGCGGGCTGGCGGCCGCTGAGCGAACGCCGCCCGGCCTGGTCATCGTCGACCTCGGCCTGCCCGACATGGATGGGGTCAGCGTCGTCCAGGCGCTACGTGGCTGGTCGGCCGCCCCGATCATCGTGCTGTCGGCCCGGCTCACCGAGCAGTCGAAGATCAACGCGTTGGACGCCGGGGCTGACGACTACGTGACCAAGCCGTTCGCGATGGGTGAGCTGCTGGCCCGGATGCGGGCCGCACTGCGCCGAGCCGCTGCCGGTGAGCAGACCTTCCCCGTCGTCACGACGGCGGCGTTCACCGTGAACCTGTCCGCGAAACGGGTCACCACGACCGCCGGGGCGGAGGTTCGCCTGACCCCGACCGAGTGGCACCTGCTGGAGGTGCTGGCACGCAACCCGGATCGGCTCGTCACCCACCAGCAGCTGCTGCACGAGGTGTGGGGGCCGCGCTACGAGACTGAGACCAACTACCTGCGCGTGCACCTGGCAAACCTGCGGCGCAAGCTGGAGCCCGACCCGAGCCGGCCGCGCTATCTGCGTACCGACCCGGGCATGGGCTATCGGTTCACCCCTGAACAGTAGGAGACGATCAGGCCTCGGCCACGTCGAGACAGCGCTATACCGCTACGAATTGCGCCGACGCAACCACCGACATCGTTACCGCAAGCCCCCGAACAGCGTGAATGCGGTTCGGTTCCGCCACATCGGGTCCACCCGTGTTGGTTGCATGAACACTGGCTGCCGCGCGAACTGGCAGGTGGTTGCATTCCCGCAGCGCCACGGCGACCCTCCCGTCGCCGACTATGGAGGGCAATTCGGCAGGCCAGAGTCATGTGATAGCGACCGGCCTGGCGGGCGGCGAACGAGCCGACCTGGTCAAACGAGGCCGAATCAGATCGGCGCGTTTCATGGTTCCGGTGCGGGGACTGGTGTGCGGGTTGGTATGCCTGTGGGGTGGCAGAGCAAGCGAACAACGAGCAGCCTCCGCAAGGCGAGGGGCCGGCGGAGGACGGTGGGACCGCGTCTCAGACATCGCTGGCGGGTCGCCGGACGGCGGGGCTGGGGTTGCTGCTGGGCGCGTTGGGTGTGGTGTACGGCGATATCGGCACGAGCCCGCTGTACGCGCTGAAGACGGTCTTCACCCTCGACCGTGGCCTGGTGCCGGACGCTCCCGACGTGTTCGGCGTGATCTCGCTGGTCTTCTGGTCGATCATCCTGATCGTGTCGGTCAAATATGTCGTCTTCATCCTGCGGGCCGACAACGAGGGCGAGGGCGGGGTGATGGCCCTGGCCGCCCTCGCCCGAAAGTCGCTGCTCAAGGACAGCGGGAGGCGCGCCGGTGCGGTGTTGGCGCTCGGGGCGCTCGGCGCTGCCCTGTTCTACGGCGACAGTGTGATCACCCCGGCGATCTCGGTGTTGTCGGCGGTGGAAGGTCTGGAGGTCATCTCCCCGCAGTGGGCGGTGGTGGTGCTGCCGGTGTCGGCGGTGATCCTCACCCTGCTGTTCGCCATCCAGCGATGGGGCACCGGACGGGTCGGGGCTGTGTTCGGGCCGATCATGCTGCTCTGGTTCGCCAGCCTGGGCGTGGCCGGCACGGCCGAGGTGATACGTCACCCGAGCGTTCTGGCCGGGCTGTCACCGACGTATGCGGCCCTGTTCATCGTGGGCCACCCGGTCATCGCGTTCATCGCGATGGGCGCCGTGGTGCTTGCGATCACCGGTGCCGAAGCGCTCTACGCCGACATGGGTCACTTCGGCCGCGCCCCGATCCGCCGGGCCTGGTTCGCGATCGTTTTTCCCGCATTGACACTCAACTACCTCGGCCAGGGCGCGTTGATCCTCCGGGCACCGGACAGCCGGGACAATCCGTTCTTCCTGCTGCTACCAGGCTGGGCGCAACTGCCGATGGTCGTCCTGGCCACCGTGGCCACCGTGATCGCGTCCCAGTCGGTGATCTCCGGAGCGTTCTCGGTGTCCCGGGAGGCCATGCGGCTGGGCTTCCTTCCGCACCTGCGCATCCGGCAGACCTCCCGCCGCCAGTACGGACAGATCTACGCCCCAGGAGTGAGCTGGGCCCTGTTCGCCGCAGTCTTGCTGGTGACGTTCGCGTTCGGCTCATCCACGAACCTTGCCGCCGCCTACGGGGTGGCGGTCACCGGCACATTCCTGATCACCACGACCCTGTTCCTCGTCGTCGCGCGGGTGCTATGGCACTGGACCACCTGGCAGGTCGCGCTGTTCGCGGTCGTCGTCGGCAGCATCGAGCTGACCTTCTTCACCGCGAACCTCGCCAAGGTCACCCACGGCGGCTGGCTGACCCTGCTCATCGCGATCATCCTGTTTACGATCCTGCTGACCTGGCGGCGCGGAGCCGAACTGGTCACCGCCCGGCGGATCGGGAAGGCCCACTACGGGACTTCATCGACACCCTCCACGCCACAGACATCCCATGGGTGCCGGGCATCGCCGTGTTCCCCCACCCCAACAAGGAGACAACGCCCCTGGCACTACGCGCCAACGTCGCGCACAACCACGTACGACACGAAAGAATCGTGATCATCACCGGCCGCACCGCGAACGTCCCGCACATTCCCTGGGATCAACGACTGACCATCGACGACCTCGGCGACCCCAATGACGGCATCATCCACATCACCGCCGTCTTCGGCTTTCAGGACCCCCACCGACTTCCCCGAGGTCCTGCGCCGCGCCGCCGCCCACCCCCTCGCACAAACGATCGACCTCGATCACGTCTCCTACCTCGTCTCGAGGATCACACTGCGGTGCACCCGTCAGCCCGGTATGGCCATCTGGCGTAAACGCCTGTTTATCGCCCTCGCCCACAACGCCGCCAGCCATGCCGAGTTCCTTCACCTACCCGAGGAACGCACCATCGTGCTCAGCGCCGAAGTCCCCGTCTAAACCCGCCCCGAGCAGCGCCTCCCATCGAAACGGGTAAGCAGGGGTCGGGCTCAATTAGTCAGGTGCGTCGACGTCGCCGGGTGGCGGCAACGGAAGTGGGTCGCCTTGCAGGACCGAAGTCACCGACGAGCGGCCCGTCACCCCTGCCAACACCGCTCTGGCGGCATGCCGTTCTCACGATTCGGCTCGCACTCTCACCGCCGCTGCGCTCCACCGACACAGGCCGAATCCCTGTGATGGCATTAGCACTCCGAGCGCCCTTGGGCGGAGTAGGAGTCTCGCCGGTAGAGAGACCTCCAGCACGGCCGTCCCACGATCGCATGCCGAAGATCAAGGGCTCATTCCGGCGTGCAGGTCAACCCTTCCGTCCCATCAGGTCAGCCCCTGTGCACGGCGGTCGACCTATCGATTCTTTGAGGGCTGGTCGTGGTCGGTCGTCTTTGGCCAGCACTTGGGGGCCCCGGGCAGGCGGCCCAGAAACGGCCCAACCGCCAGATCAAACGGGCCAAGGTGATGATCACCACGCACGCCCGACTCTCCCCTTACGGAAGGGTAGGGTCTGTCGAGGTCGTCAGGGTCTGACCGAAGGTCCCCTTGACGACCGTGCCGCGTCTTGGCCGATGAGGTCCAGGATCCGGATCCGGCGCGGCCGTCGCTGATCGTTCCGTAGTCGTCTGCCCCGACCCCGGGGCGGTTGCTGTGCGCCCGACCGAGTGCGCCCGAGTGGAAATGGCTCCATGTCCTCTGTGCTGTCCGCGGTCGTCCGGCCGCGCCTGTCCCGTCCGTCCTGGCTGTCACCGAAGGTGTTCCGCACCGAGGTCCTCGCCGGCCTGGTCGTCGCTCTCGCCCTGATTCCCGAGGCAATCTCCTTCTCGATCCTGGCCGGGGTCGATCCTCGGGTGGGCCTGTTCGCCTCGTTCACGATGGCGGTCACGATCGCGCTGTGCGGCGGTCGGCCGGCGATGATCTCCGCCGCGACCGGTGCCATCGCCCTGGTCGTCGCGCCGCTGGTCAAGGAGCACGGACTGGACTACCTGATCGCGGCGGTGATCCTCGGTGGCGCGATCCAGGTCCTCCTCGCGGTGCTCGGCGTAGCGAAGCTGATGCGGTTCATCCCGCGTAGTGTCATGGTCGGCTTCGTCAACGCCCTCGCCATTCTGATCTTCGCCGCGCAGATCCCGCACCTGATCGGCGTGCCGTGGCTGGTCTTTCCACTCGTCGCGGTCGCGTTGGCGATCATCGTGGGGCTGCCCCGGCTCACTCGCGCGATCCCCGCGCCGCTGGTCGCGATCGTCGTGCTGACCGTCGTCACAGTGGTCGCCGGCGTAGCCGTGCCGACGTCGGGGATGAGGGCGCCCTGCCGGACAGCCTGCCCGCCCTCGGTGTTCCGCAGGTGCCCTGGACCCTGGACACCCTCACCCTGATCGCCCCCTACGCCCTGGGTGTGGCGCTGGTCGGGCTGATGGAGTCGCTGATGACCGCCAAGCTCGTCGACGACATCACCGACACCCACTCCAACAAGACCCGCGAATCCTGGGGCCAGGGCGTCGCCAACATCGTCACCGGGTTCTTCGGCGGTATGGGCGGCTGCGCGATGATCGGTCAGACGATGATCAACGTGAAGGCGTCCGGTGCGCGTACCCGGCTGTCGACCTTCCTGGCCGGCGTGTTCCTCCTGGTTCTGGTCGTCGCGCTCGGTGACGTGGTCGCGGTCATCCCGATGGCCGCTCTGGTCGCCGTGATGATCATCGTGGCGGTGTCGACCTTCGACTGGCACTCCGTCGCCCCGGCCACGCTGAAGCGGATGCCCTACGGCGAGACGATCGTCATGCTGGCCACCGTCGCGACCACCCTGGCCACCCACAACCTGGCCGTCGGCGTCGTCGTCGGTGTGCTCACCGCCATGGTGATCTTCGCTCGTCGGGTCGCCCGTCTGGTCGAGGTCACCAGCGTTCTTGACCCGGACGGCACCACCCGGATCTACTCCGTGCATGGTGAGCTGTTTTTCGCCTCCAGCAACGACCTCGTCGGTCAGTTCGACTACGCCGACGACCCCGGAAATGTCGTGATCGACATGACCCACGCCCATGTCTGGGACGCCTCCTCCGTCGCCGCGCTGGACGCGATCAGCACGAAGTACGCCGCCCGGGGCAAGACCGTCGAGATCGTCGAGCTGAACACGCCCAGCGCCCGCATCCACGACACCCTCGCGGGGCAGCTCGGAGTCGGCCACTGATGGCCGCTGCCAGCCGCAGCGCCGGGCCGGAGCACGCCTCCGGCCCGGCCTCGGCTCGTTTGATGCAGATCGGGGAGGCCGCCGAACGGGTCGGGCTCAACATCCGCACCATCCGCCACTACGAGGAAGCCGGCCTGATCGTCCCCAGCGCGCGCAGCGAAGGCGGCTTCCGGCTGTACACCGAATCCGACCTCGACCGTCTCGCCGTGGTCAAGCGGATGAAGCCCCTCGGCTTCACCCTCGACGAGATGCGGGATCTCCTCACCGTCCTTGACGCCCTCGACACCGCCACCGACCACAGCGAGCTGCTCGACCGGCTGGGCATGTTCCACACCGCCGCCACCACCCGCGTCACCGCGCTACGCGACCAACTCGCCCTGGCCGAAGGCTTCGCTGGCACGCTCCGCGCAAAGCTCGACCACCACACCGGCCCAACCGCCTGACCCCCGCCGAGCCGGTTGCCGACCACAGCGCGTCCGTCAGCGGCGGACTGCCGTCTTGCTCCGATGAACGGTCACCGCGTCCTCGTGGGACGCCTGGCTCGTCAACACCAGCACCGGCACCAACACAGCGGCGACCGCCAGATGCATCAGGCCGAGCACCAGGCGGGTCGACAGTGCGGTGCCCGAACCGGTCAAGGGCAGGAACGACACCAGAAGCACCAACCCCGCCGTCACCACGCACACCACCCGACCAAGGCGGGTAAACCGCTCCAGCAGGGCGATCGGGCCCCACCCGGCCACGGCGGCGCTGAGCAGTTGCTGCGGCCATGGACGAACGCTCTGGCGCTGCCCACATTCGCGCTGTTCTCAGCCGGGGTTGCGTTCGGGTCGTTCGGAGATCTGCTCGGCAACACCGTGGCGATTGGCGTGTTCCTCGGTCTCGTCGTCGGCAAGGTCATCGGCATCGCCGGCGGCACGTGGCTGACCACCAGAACTCAATGTGGCCGAACTGCCCCAGCCTAGGGTGGCCCGACATCATCGGCATGTCTCAGCTCGCCGGGATCGGCTTCACCGTCTCTCTGCTCATCAGCGAACTCGCCTACCCAAACAACGAAGGGCTGCTCAACGCCGCGAAGAGCGCAATCCTTGTGGCGTCCGCCGCTGCCACCGTTCTCGCCGCTGCCACCTTGCTCTGGCGCGGTAGGCACCACCGACGAGCGAGACACCAGGCTCATTCCCACACGTCTCGTGGGTGAGCATCGCTAGGAGTAGCAAACGTTAAGGAGCCACCTGCGCCCGGGCCGCGTCCGGGTCACGTTGCGCCATTTGCGCACATCCCGTCGACAACGATCATCGTTGGTTGGCCTTGTCCGACCTTCGACGGCCTAGATGCTTCTGTTGTCGGGGCTTGCATCTGGTACCTAGGTACAGGCTTACCGTCGAAGTATGAGCGACCGACACGTCACGACAGACGACTCCTGGGTCCCGGATGCGTGCACCTTGCCGACGGCTGAACGGCCGCTGCGGCTTGCTGAGTTCAATCAGTTCTTCCGCGATGCTGTCCGGGGTGCCGACCGGCTGTCGCCGCAGCATCTGCGGTTGCAGCTCGACAGCGCGAAGCATGTGGAGGAGACGGCGCGGGATTTGACGGCCCGTGAAACGTCCTGCTGCTCGTTCTTCACTTTCGACATCGTGCGGCCCCGCCCGGATTCGCTGACGCTGGACGTTCGGGTACCGGCGGCACACGTCGACGTGCTCGATGCCCTCGCCGAGCGGGCGACGTCTGTCCGGGTCCAGAGATGACCGGATCGGGGCTGCGCAGCGGGCAGCTCGCCGACGCGGCCGGGGTCAACCTACAGACCCTGCGCTACTACGAGCGCCGGGGACTGCTCGCCTCACCGCAGCGGTCGCCGGGCGGACATCGGCTCTACCCGTCCGACACCGTCACCCTGCTGCGGATCATCAAGACCGCACAACGCCTCGGCTTCACCCTCAACGAAGTCGCCGACCTGCTCGACGCCGGCCGACATCAGCACAGCGGCCGACCCGACACCGGCCTCCAGGCACGGGCCAGAGAGAAGCTCGTCGAGGTGGAACAGAAGCTGGCCGACCTCACCGTCATCCGCGACACCCTGCGCGCCGCCATCTCAGCAGGCTGTGACGACCTGGTCGCCTGCGCCGGCAGCTCCTGCTGCCCCCTGCCGTTTGCTGAACTCGTCGAAAGGAATGACCGTGCCGACACCTGCTAACCGGCTGCGCCGCCTGCTCCCCTCCAGCATGACCGGATTCGCAGGAGCGGCCTGCGCCGCCTGCTGCATCCTGCCGCCGCTGCTGGCCGCCGGAGTTCTCGGCGCGCCGGCTGGGCCGCCGCCAACCGCTTCATGCCCGGCGTCGCCGTCGCCCTGGCCCTGCTCGCCGGCCTGTCCTGGTGGTGGGCCAGCAAGCGCCGCCACACCACCGGCTGCGCCGGCGGCAACTGCTCCTGCGGCCAGGGTGACCAGAAGGACCGCCAGGTGGTCAGGCTACGGTCCGACGCATGACGGTTGCCCGCTCGATCCTGCTGTTCCTCGTCGCCGCGCTCGCCGAAATCGGCGGGGCCTGGCTGGTATGGCAGGGCTGGCGGGAAAACCGCGGGCTGCTCTGGATCGCGGCCGGAGTCATCGCGCTCGGGTTCTACGGCTTCGTCGCCACCTTCCAACCCGACCCGAACTTCGGCCGCATCCTGGCCGCCTAAGGCGGCGTCTTCGTCGCCGGATCCCTCGCGTGGGGCATGGTCGTCGACAAGTTCCGCCCCGACCGCTACGACCTCATCGGCGCATCCATCTGTCTCGTAGGGGTCGCCGTCATCATGTACGCCCCGCGCAGCAGCTAGCGCAAGCCGTCACGCTCGATAACGCCGCATCCGGATCCGTTACGGCTGCGGGCGTTCCTTGTGCCCGGCTTCGAGGAGTTGGACCATCTCGGCGATACGTTGGGGGCGTTGATCGGGTCGGCGTGTGGTGGCGTCGATCCAGCGTAGGTAGGCCCGGCGGTAGAACTGGGCCAGGGAGTCGAAGAACGCGGCGGCCTGCGGATGCGTTTCTAGGGCGGCGGCCACGTCTTCGGCGAGGTCGTCACGTTGGGGGCCTTCCGGCTCGATGGTCACGGTGACGCTGTCGCCGGCGGCAAGGCCGCAGCAACGTAGCCACGCCGGGCCGAGGGTGAATCCGAAGCCGTCACCGTCTAACGACGCCACGCACACCCATGCCGTTGACGGTGCCCCGGATGTGGTGGCGGGGCTTGGTCCCCCAGACGGTGTCCGGGCTGAAGGGGACCGGGATCAGGACTCGACCGCGAGTGGCGGCGGCGACGGTGGCGGTGGCGGTGGCGGTGAACTGTTGACCCTTCACGGAGTTGTCCATGTGAGGCACCTTTGTTCGGTTCGGCAGCGGGCGGGCCGGCGATGCCGGGTGTCGGCCTCAGGCGAGCAGCGGCTCGAAGATGTAGCGGCCTCGCGTGACGGCCTGGTCCTGGTCGAGGACGGTGGCAGCCAGACCGGGATGGGCGGCGATCCACGCCTGGGCGCTGGAGGCGTTGGTGAAGAAGTTGATGGTGGAGCAGCAGGTATCGACCGAGCGGCCGGTCGCTCCGGTGGCCGCGTACACGATCACCGCTTCCGCCGGTTGGTAGGTCGCGGCACCGTTGGTGATGGTCACGCGGACCTGTTGGCCGGTGTGCGGATCGGCAGAGGTGATCGTCGCGTCGGTGCAGAGCATGAACGGCATGCCCAACGCGTCGATGGCGCACATCGCGAACACCTCGACGTCGCCGAGTGACACCACGTGCGGCGTTGGCGTTGGTGAGAACGGGTAGGCGGCGACCAGACGCCCGGTGCGGTCGACTGCGACAAGGTCCTGCCGAGCAAGTTCCCGCAGTGCGTTGGCTGTGTCCAGGTCCGCCACGTTCACGGCAGCGCGTATGTCGGCGTCGCCGGGGGCGGTCCCGGTGGCGGCGAAGTGACGCAGGATCGCCCGATGCACCTGCCGCAGCCTGTCTGGCAGCTGCTCGGCACGGCGGGGCCGGTCGGTCCGGAGAGCGTTGCCCGGCTGTGCGCAGCAATCCGCCAAGCTCGGCTCAGACCCGCCGGTAGCGGATTCGGCGCCCATTGCCTGGCGCAGGGCAGCGCGTATGCGCTCACCGGTGGGCAGATCCAGCCGACACGCCGCCGGCCCGTCGCCGGTGCCGCCCATCACGTCCACGCCGTTGACCAGGATCGACGGCGACGGATAGTCCCCCACCACCTCGGTCACCACCGCGGGCAGCCCGACGTCGACCAGCGCGGCGTGCAGCGCATGCCGAGCCGGGGCAAGGTTCGGACAGTCCGGCACGGAACGGAGTTCGACATTGACCTGGCCATGCAGAGCTGATCCGACGAGGGCGTCAATGAACCGGCCCGCGCCGTCGATGGCCAGGTCGACAGGGAACGCCGCGATGTCCTCGCGTCCTTGGGCCCCAGCCCAATGACGTGCAGCCTGCCCGCTGGGAAAGAACAGCTGGTCATGGCAGTAGCTGGACAGCACTGCGGGAACCGTGTCGCCCACACTCTTGCTGCGAGCTCGCACGAAGGACAGGACAGCGCCACCGACGGAGATTTCCTCGATGCCGTTCGGTCCGATGAGCAGTAAAATCGGCTGTCCGGTGGTCTCCAGCGACGACTGCACCGCGATGGTCTTGCCCAGCACACGCGGTAGCCACAGGGTGTCCGGCGCGCACCACGCATACAGCGTCTTCCCGTCGACCGTCAGTCGGTGCGGCGACGGCATCTCGGGCAGAGACAGGCCCCAGAAGGCGATGATCCTGCCCTGGTTGTCCTGATGGTGAGTGCCGGCCAACACGCCATCGATAGCGCCGGCCACCTGCTGTTCCGGCAGGCCGAGTCGCCCGGCCAACGCTGAGGCGGTGACCGGCGTGCCCTCGGCGAGCAGCCGCCACAGCCCGACGCCGATGCGCGCCTGCGCCGGATCGAGCACCGGCATGATCTTGAGGTACTCCGCCAGGAGCCGGTCAAGCTCGCCCACCTCGTCCCCTACAGCATCTGCCGCTGCGGTCATCAACAGCCTCCTCACGGCAAGCGGCCTCGGTGGCAAAACGCACACCGCCTGGCCGTCACGGCTCTACCCGTACCAGACTGGACCTTCCAGTACAGGGGAAGGTCAAGGGCGACGACAGGAGGTCGCCGGATGCGGATCGGGGAACTCGCCGAGGCAACCGGCACCACCACCAAGACCCTGCGCTTCTACGAAGCCAGCGGCCTGCTCCCGCCCGCCGCCCGCACCCGCGCCGGCTACCGCGACTACGGCGACGATGCCGTTGCCCGGCTCGACTTCATCCGCCGCGGCCGTACTGCCGGGCTCACCCTTGCCCAGATCCGCGACATCCTCACCGTCCGCGACACCGGCCACGCGCCCTGCGGACACGTACGCCAACTGCTCGCCCAACAGCTCGACGCCATCGACGCCCAGCTCGCCGACCTACACGCCCTGCGCGCCACCGTCGCCCAGCTCCACCACTCCGCCACCAACGCCGAACCCGACGTCTGCCCGCCCGAGCAGGTATGCCGCTACCTATAGCCGCCCAGGTGTCCTGGGGCTCTCGACGTTGAAGCGGAGCTGAAACAGGCCCTGGTCCTCGCTGACCAAGTGGCCGAGCGCTTCCCGGCCGCGGCGGTCCTCGGTCCGGTGGAGTCGGGCAGCCGCGGGCGGTGGGGGCCATCGCCGCGACGCCTCGCCAGTCGCCTCGCGACGAACGGCCAGGCTCGCGACAAGCCGGTCAGTGTGCGCGTGCTGTCGGCAAAGATCGCAGGGTCAGGCCGATGCGGGCCAGGCTGACCGGAACCGCCACGAGCATTGGCCACACCAGGGTTGGGGCGACAAGTAGAACGGCGGCCACCATCGCCACGTCCAGGGCGACAAGGCCGAGCCCGCCGGCGTCGCCGAGGCGAGCGCGGCGGTAGCTGCGCCGGCTGGTCGCCGAGGTGACCAACGCGGCGACGACGGCCAGCAGCGCGAGTCCGAAGATGGCCGCGGCCGGTGGGGGAACCGGCCACTTCCAGGCGTGGCCGGCGACGAGGGTGGCGCCCCAGCAGGCACCGACAAGCGGGCCGGTGGCCAGCAGCATCCGGGCGGTGCGCCGGCTCGGGGAGTGCACGACGAACGCGTCGGTGATCTGGTCGACGGTGCCGAATTCGGCGATCGCGGCGCGGGCCGCGTCCGCCGGCGGCAGCCCGGCGGCGAGGTGGTGGCGCCAGGTCTCGGTCAGCCCGTCGGCGAGTTCGTCGACCGCGTCGGCAGGCAGGCGGCGGGCCAGGACGCCGAGGTGGGCGTCGATCAGCTGGTGGCTGGCCACGGTCTGGTCTCCAGCAGTGTGGTGATCGCGGTGGCGAACTCGCGCCAGTTGCTGCGGTCGGCGTGCAACCGCCGCGCGCCGGCCGGGGTGAGCTGGTAAGTGCGCCGGCGCCGGCCGTCCATGCTCGACCAGGACCCGGCGATCAGACCGGCGCTTTCCAGGCGGTGTAGGGCCGGGTAGATGGTGCCGGTGGGCAGGTCGAACCGGCCGCCGCTGCCCTCCCGCAGGGCCTCCTTGACCGCGTACCCGTGCCGCGGACCGTCTTCCAACGCGGCGAGGAGCAGCACGTCCAGATGACCCTTGAGTTCCTGTGCGCCCACCTTCATGAGCGGAGCCTATCCGCTCGATAGGTAGTTATGCTACTGTCCCGCCAATAGGTAGTAATCCTAGCTATTGGCGGGGTGGTCGAGATGGGTGAGCGGCCGGCGGTCGAGGCGCAGGGCCTGGTCAAACGGTTCGGTGAGGTGCCCGCCCTGGCCGGCGTGGACCTGCAGGTGCCGGCCGGCGGGGTGCTCGGGCTGCTCGGCCCGAACGGGGCGGGCAAAACCACTGCGGTGCGGATCCTGACCACGCTGCTGCCCCCGGATGCCGGGCGGGCCAGGGTGATGGGGTTGGACGTGGTGCGTCAAGCGGACGCGGTGCGACGGGTCATCGGCCTGTCCGGCCAGTACGCCGCCGTGGACGCCTACCTGACCGGTCGGGAGAACCTGCGCATGATGGGTCAGCTGTCCGGGCTGCGCCGGGCCGCTGCGCGGCGGCGGGCCGATGACCTGCTGGAGTTGTTCGACCTCACCGACGCGGCCGGCCGCACCGCCCGAACCTACTCCGGCGGGATGCGCCGCCGCCTCGACGTGGCCGCAAGTCTGGTCGCCGCGCCTGCCGTGCTGTTCCTGGACGAGCCCACCACCGGTCTGGACCCGCGCGGGCGGCTCGGGCTGTGGCGACTGATCGGTGAGCTGACCACGCAGGGCACGAGCATCGTGTTGACCACCCAGTACCTGGAGGAGGCCGACCGGCTCGCCGACACCATCGTGGTCCTCGACCACGGTCGGGTCATCGCCACCGGCACCGCCGACGAGCTGAAGACCCAGGTCGGCGGTGACCGCCTGGAGTTGCAGGCACCCCCCGGCGCCAACCCGCACCTGCTCGCCGCAGCGATGACCGGCCTCGGCTCGGCGCCACCAACCGTCGACGTCGAGGCCGGCCGCATCGTCGTTCCGGTCGCCGACGGGCCCGGCATCCTGCCTGACATCGCCGCTCGCCTCGCCACGAGCGGGCTGCGGATATCGGACCTCGCGCTGCGCCGCCCCACGCTCGACGACGTGTTCCTCACCCTCACCGGGCAACCCACAACTGCGCCGTCCGCATCGGACACGATTGCGGCCGGGAGCGTCCGATGACCGCGACCATCGCGCCCGGCGACGCTGTGCGAATAATCGGACCGGGCTGGCTGCTGGCAAACATCGCCACGGTCACCGGCCGCAACCTGCACCGCCTGGTGCGGGTACCGACGCTGATCGCGTTCGCCACCGTGCAGCCGCTGCTGTTCGTTCTGCTGTTCACCTACGCCTGGGGCGGCGCCATCCACCCGCCCGGCGTCACCCGCTACATCGACTACGCGCTGCCGGGCATCTGGGTCCTCGCCATCGCGTTCGGCGCCTCCCAGACCGGGGTCGCCCTCGCCGACGACCTGGCCACCGGCATGATCGACCGGTTCCGGGCACTGCCGATGGCCCGCTCCGCCGTCCTGGCCGGCCGCGTCGCCGCAGACGCCGCCCGCAACCTGTTCGTCCTCGCCCTCATGACCGGCGTCGGCTACGCGATCGGGTTCCGCTTCCACGCCGGCCCCGCCGCCGCGCTGACCGCGATCGGGCTCGCCCTCGCGGTCGGGATAGCGTTCTCGTGGATCTTCGCGCTGCTCGGACTGCTCGTCCGCGACCCCGAGCCGGCGGGTATCGGCGGACTCTTGGCCGTCATCCCGCTGATCTTCACCAGCTCCACGTTCGTCCCGGTGGCCACCTTCCCCGGCTGGCTGCAAACCTTCGCCAACGTCAACCCGATCACCGTGACCGTCGACGCGCTGCGGGCGCTGTGCCTGGGCGGCCCGACCGCCACCTACGTGTGGCAGGCCCTGATCTGGACCGGTGGGCTACTTGCCGTGGCAATACCCGCAGCTGTCATCCGCTACCGGCGCACCACCGCCACATGAACATCGAGCCGGCGCTCGGCTACGACTGAGGTGCCAGGCCCGACACGCGACTTCGAGGAGATGACCAGCGCGCCTCACCGCCTGCTGGGCCCGCGCTGCGGACAGGCTCCCCGTTCTAGGCCCTCCCCTCCTGCAGGTCAGCGTTCGAGGCCATCTGCGGAGAGGTTTGTGCGCGTAGCAGCATGCCCGCTGTGGCGAAAGCGCAGCAGATCGCGACGGCGATGAGCAGCGACTTGTAGTTGCGCGTGGCGTGGAGCAGGCCGGCGGCGCGCCAGCTCGGGAGATGGTGACGGGCGGAGCGACTGGATCGGCCCACCCTGACGTGGTGCCCGGTTTCACCATTTTGTGAGACCTCTGAGGTTGGCCAGCCCAGCATCAACTCCTATGCTGGTTAGGTGTCGTGATCGGAGGTGTTTTGTGCGAGGGTTCGGCGAGCTTGAAGCGGTGATCATGGACCGGTTGTGGGTCCGTGGTGAGCCGGCGACGGTGCGGGAGGTTCATTCCGATCTGCTCCCTGATCGGGACATTGCCTACAACACGGTGTTGACGGTCGTGGACAACCTGTACAAGAAGGGGTGGCTGCGCCGCGAACGCGAAGGCCGGGCCCACCGGTACGAGCCGACGCGACCGCGTGAGGAGTACGGGGCGCGGCTGCTGCGCGACGCCTTGGACGAGGCGGGCGACCCGGCGGACGCCCTGGTGCGGTTCGTCGGCCGGATGAGCACCGACGAGGCCGCAGCGCTGCGCCAGGCCCTGCAGGCGCACGAGCGGAGCGACGCCAAGTGACCGGAATTCACCTGCTGCTGTTCGCCACTGCCGTCTCGATGCTGGCGCCGCGGGGCCTTGCCAGGGCGGGCTGGGTGTACCGGTCGCCGGGGCTGGGCATCGCCGCCTGGTATGCGGTGCTTGGCGCGGTGCTCACGGCGGCGGCCGGGGCGGTGCTGGCCGTGGTGGCGCCGTGGCAGGCCACCGACGCTCCGGTCTGTGTGGCGTGGCGGTGGTGTGTGCAGGCCGCTCGCGGCGAGTTCGGCCCGCTAGGTCGGAGTGCGGCAATTGTGGTGCTATTAGCGGGGTTGGGATTGGCCGCCCGGCTGCTGTTGACTGGGGTGCGGCTGGCTCGGGCCGCGTCGGCGCGACGTCGCGCCCATGTGCGGATTCTCGCGATGGCCGGACGGACGGCGCCAGAGTTGGGCGCCACTGTTGTGGAGAACGCGCAGCCGGCTGCCTATGTGGTGGCCGGGCACGGCCGCCGGGTGGTGGTGACCAGTGGTGCGCTGCAACAGCTTGCCGGCGACGAGGTGGCTGCGGTGCTGGCGCACGAGCAGGCTCACGCGGCGGGCCGTCACGATCTGCTGCTGGACGGGGTGCGGCTGCTACACCAGGCGTTCCCGCGTTTGGCGCTGTTCGCGGTGGCGCGTATTCAGTTGTGCCGGCTGGTGGAGATGCGTGCCGACGATGTGGCTACCGCCCGACACGCCCCGATCAGCCTCGCGCGGGCACTGGTAACGATGGCTACCGCCAACGCCATCGACCACGGCTCCCGGACGCCGGCTCTGGCTGGGATGGTGGCGGCGACTGGCGGTGACGCGGCAGAGCGACTGCACCGGCTGTTGACTCCACCCGCACCACTCGGCCGCGCGCAGCGGGCGGGGCTGGTGGCGGGAATCACCGTGCTGGCGTTGACCCCGGCTGTGGCGCTGCTCGCGGTCCAGGTGTTCCCGGTGCTGGGAATGTGTCCGGCGTTGCCCTCGTGACCCGACCAGGATGCCCCGCCCGGCCCTCCATGCGGCGGCTGCTGGTGGCGCTGGTCGTTGTGGTGGCGGCACTGGACGCGCTGGGTCTACGCCACCCACACAGAGGAGTAGCCATCGGCCCAGCCGATCGCCAGTTGGCGCGGCCGTCGCCCTCCTTGGGCGCAGGGGCCGCCGCCTATGACGGCTTGGCGCCGTTGCGGGCCAGCACGGCCATGAACGCCGTGATCTCGTTCTGCTGACTGTTTTTCATGGATTCGGCCAGGGAACGGACCTCGGGGCAGTCGCTGCGGCGCAGGACCTCCTCGGCCATCATGATCCCGCCGAGGTGGTGGCGGATCATCAGCTGGCTGTAGAGGATGTCGAGGTCACGGCCGGTGGCGGCCCGCAGCCGATCCAGCTCCTGCCGGCTGGCCATGCCGGGCATCCGCCCGTCGGCGGTCAGGGTGTGGCCGGGAGTCCAGGCCATCGCCGGGCGGCTTCCGGTCGGCGGCAGCTGCCACTGGTCGAGCCAGTCGCGCATCGTGCCGACTTGCGCCTGCTGAGTCAACGCCACGTCCAGGCCGATGGTCTGGATCTCGGGGTCGCCGAGCGCCGGTAGGCGATCATCGACATCTCCACGGCTTGGGCGTGGTGGGTCTGCATGTCGCGGGCGAACCCGGCCTCGGCCGACCCGTCGCCAGGGCGGGAATCCGGTACGAGTAGGCCGATGGCGACACCGACCGCGAGTGCCACCACCGCGGTGATGAGCCCGCCGAGCAGGTAGGCACGGCGGCCGGTGCGGGCGGCGGGTTCGCCGGTGGGTGGTTCGGTCATGGCGTTGATGCGTCTCCCGCTCGGGCGTTGTGGCTGCGGCGTCTGAAGCGCGGGTCCGTGGTCCGCGGTGGGTGAGGGTGCCGGTGTCACCCGCCGGGCGTGTTGTGCGGGGTGGTGCCGGTGGCGGTGACCCCGTTCGAGCAGGGCGCGCCCGGCTCCGGTGCGGCCTTGATCCGGAAGTCCCGGATGAACTGGTCGACGCGCGGGTCGGCGGCGGTGTCGAGCTTGAGCTGGTAGCCCCACGCCTGCAGGGAGATCGGCCGGTCCAGTCCGGGGAAGGGCGACATGAACAGGTAAGGCGTGCCCCGTACCTTGCCGGCGAGGGTCTCGATCTGGTCGGCGGGCAGATCCGGTCGGTAGGTGATCCACACGGCGCCGTGTTCGAGGCTATGTACCGCGTTCTCGTTCGCGATTGCTGCCGGGTACACGTCGCCGATGCAGTCCTGCCAGATCGGGTTGTGATCGCCACCCACCGGCGGGCTCACCGGGTAGGCGACGGCGCCCCTGACGTGGTTGCGGGTGAGCATCTTCGGGTCGCTGGCCCGGTAGTTGGTCAGCCCGGCGATGTTCGTCCCAGCCGGCTGTCCGCCATCGCCGCGGGTGACCGCGTATATGGCGTAGCCGATGATGGCGGCGGCGAGGACGCCTACCGCGACGAACGTCGCGATCAATGCTGGCGAACGGCCCCCAGCCACTGCTTTCGCCACGGGGCGGCGCGGCTTCGGCCTGGCGCCTGATCGGTTGGGTTTCGCCATGGCTACCTGACCCCACATCGCTCATGCGTGGCCCCGCCGCGCAACCGGGCCAACTGTTCGCTGCTCGTGTTCTGCGGCTTCTCGTGCCGTGTGCGGCACGGACACACCGGAGGCGTCTCGGCGGTGGCGAGCGTCAGGTCGGTCATGCCGTCGCGCCCGTTCCGGTCGATGCCTGCTGGCCGGGCTGGCCGGCGCGCAGGGTCGCGACCTCAACCCGCAGGGCGGCGATCTCCTCCTGGCTACCGGGCTGCGGCGCAGCGCTAGTGTGGTTGCCCCGCATCATCATCCACATCATCGCGCCCATCATGAGCGGGCAGACGAGAATGGGCAGCAGGTAGACGAGCTTCTCCATGGTGGGTTACTTCCTGTCGTGGGTGAGGTTGCGACGGTCGAGGGCGCGGCGCAGCGCCCGTTCGGACAGCCGGCCGAAGGTGAACGGCGCTCCGTCGAGAAAGATGCCGGGAGGAAACAGCACCCCGGCTTGGGTGGCGAGCAGGCTGCCCTGTTCGCTGCCAAGGGCGATCTCCTCCACCACCACCCCGGCAAGCAGGGAGGTGGCTAACACCGGCCTGACCAGCAGATCTCCCACGGCGGATACCCCCAAGAGCCGACGACCTAAACTCCTTAGGAGATTAGGAGGTAATGTGGCGAGCGTCCACCGAAGGAGGTGCCTGTTGGTCCGCCGACCTCACGCGACCGCGCTGCCTGGCGCAGCTCCGCGCCACCGTCGGCCCCGGCCAGACCGGCATCTAACCAACCGAAGGGATCACCTGTGAATCTGGGTGCTGTACTGGTCACCGGCCTGTTCGCCGGTGGCGTCTCCTGCGCCGCCGTACAGGGCGGGCTGCTCACCGGCCTGGTCACCCGCCAACGCAACGCCGCACCGGCGGCTCAGCCCGGGGCGCGGGCCAAGGCCACGGTGGGCGCCGCCCAGGGGCCCGCGTCAGCAAAGTCGTCCGGTAAGGCGCCCGGCAGGACCGCACCGCCGGCTCGCAAACCGCAGCAGCAGTGGCGTGCCCGCACCATCGAACCTCCGAAGCCGCTGGGCGTGCGCGCGGTGGCCGGGCTGCGCACGCTGCAGGCCCAGGCGGGTGACGACTTCGCCCCGGTCGGGGCGTTCCTGGGCGGCAAGCTCGTCTCCCACACCCTGCTGGGTGCGCTGCTCGGCGCGGTCGGCGGCGCGGCACAACTGTCCCCGACGGTGCGGGTGTGGACCCAGCTGGCTGCCGGGGCGCTGATCATCGCGTTCGGGCTGGCCCAGCTGGGTGTCCCCGGGTTCAAGAAGTTCACCCTCGAGCCCCCGGCGGCCTGGATGCGGTTCGTGCGCGGCCGGGCCCGGTCCCAGGCCGCTTTCGCCCCCGCCCTGCTCGGCTTCTTCACCATTCTCGTCCCGTGCGGGATCACCCTGTCCATGGAAGCCCTCGCGTTGACCTCCGGCTCCGCGCTGTCCGGCGCCGCCACCATGGCCGTGTTCGTCATCGGCACCAGCCCACTGTTCGCGATCCTCGGCTACGCCGCCCGCAGGGCAGCCGCCGCCTGGCAGGGCCGCCTCGCGGTCGTCACCGGCCTGGTCGTGCTCGGTATGGGCCTGTACACGCTCAACGGTGGCCTGACCCTCGCCGACTCTCCGCTGGCCGCCCGCAACCTGCCCCAGACCGTCGGCGTCCAAGCCCCGCCGCCGGTCACCGACCCGGCCGTGGTGCACCCGGTCGCCGACGGCCGGCAGGAAGTCATCGTGACCGTACGCGACACCTCCTACAGCCCGAAGAACATTGCCGTCCGTGCCGGCGTGCCCACCACGCTCGTCATGCGCTCCGACGGCGTCGTCGGGTGCACCAGCTATTTCGTGATCCCCTCGCTTGACAAGCAGTTGGCCCTGCCGCAAAGCGGTGACACCCGCATCGACCTCGGCGTTCTGCAACCCGGCACGCTGCACTACACCTGCGCCATGGGCATGTACAGCGGCCAACTCACCATCACCCCCTGACAGGAACGACAGGAGCCTGACCATGGGACAGACAGTCACCCGCACGTTCACCGTCGAGGGCATGCACTGCGCCAGCTGCGGCATGCTCATCGACGACGCCCTCGAAGACCTCGACGGCGTCACCTCCTCGGCGACAAGCCTGCGCGCCGGCCAGGCGAAGGTGGACCTGGACCCGGACCGGTGCGCCCCCGACGACGTGATCGCCGCCATCGCCGAGGCCGGCTACACCGCCCGGCTGGACGCACAATGAGCAGCCTCGCGGGCGCGGCGGGGATGCCGGCGGCGCCGGACCGTCCGCGCGGGTGGGTACGGTTCGCGCCGCTCTGGGCGCTGGGCGTGCCCGCCGCCTGGTTCGGCTACGTCCTCGCGTTCAACCCCACCGACCGCGTCGGTGACCCGACCGGCCCCTGCCTGTGGCACATGGCCTTCGGCATCGACGGACCGACCTGCGGCATCACCCGAATGACCTGGTACCTGCTACACGGTGACATCATCGACGCCGCCCGCATGCACCTGGCTGCCCTCGCCCTGGTCCCGGCCGGCGCCTACGTGTGGCTGTGGTGGATCGCCGGCTGGGTTTTCGGCAGGCAGCTACCCACGCCACGGATCAGCAGGCGCATCGCGATCGGCATCGCCATCGCGTTCGTCGTCTACTCGGTGGTGCTGCGCAACCTGCCTTGGGCGCCGTTCACCTGGTTCTACGTGCCGGACCTGATGGCCTGACGGCCCCCCGGCCGCCACGCAAGATCAGCACCAAGAAAGACGAGATCGGCGAGCCGTGGATACAGACGTCGCATGAGACAACCCGACAAGCGGCCACCGATGGGGTGGCGGCAGTCCCACTCACCGCCGCCTGATCCGAAATTGAGGAGACAGAGCATGACGTCGCAGACCACCGGGCCTGCACTGCCGGCCGCCACCGGCCTGATCGAGCTGCAGATCGGCGGCATGACCTGCGCCTCCTGTGCGGCCCGGATCGAGAAGAAACTCAACAAGCTCGACGGCGTTACCGCCACCGTCAACTACGCCACCGAGAAGGCGCGAGTCCAGTTCTCGCCACAGCTGAGCCCGGCCGACCTGATCGCTACCGTCGAGCAGACCGGCTACACCGCGCACGTCCCGCAACCACCCTCGCCCACCCCGGCTACGGGCCCCGATTCCGAGGAAGACAACCTTCGGCGGCTGCGCCAGCGGCTGTGGGTCAGCGTCGCCCTCGCCGTCCCTGTGGTGGTGTTGGCCATGGTGCCGGCGTGGCAGTTCACCAACTGGCAGTGGCTCTCGGCGATCCTCGCCGCACCGGTCGTCGCCTACGGCGGCTGGCCGTTCCACAAGGCCGCCTGGACGAACCTGCGTCACGGCGCGGCCACCATGGACACGCTCATCTCCGTCGGCACGTTGGCGGCGTTCGCCTGGTCGATGTACGCGCTGTTCCTCGGTGACGCCGGCCAGCCTGGGATGACGCACCCGTTCACCTTCACCATCGAACGCGGCTCCGGCGCCGACAACATCTACCTGGAGGTGGCCGCCGCGGTCACCGCGGCCATCCTCGCCGGCCGCTTCTTCGAGGCCCGCGCCAAACGCCGCGCCGGCGCCGCACTGCGGGCCCTGCTGGAACTGGGTGCCAAGGACGTCGCCGTGCTGCGTAACGGACGGGAGGAGCGCATCCCCACCGACCAGCTCGCGGTCGGGGACCGGTTCGTGGTCCGCCCCGGCGAAAAGATCGCCACCGACGGGGTCGTCGACGAGGGCGCCTCCGCGGTCGACCAGAGCATGCTCACGGGCGAGTCCGTACCCGTCGAAGTCGGCCCCGGTGATGTGGTGGTCGGCGCAACCGTCAACGCCGGCGGCCGGCTCATCGTCCGGGCCACCCGCATCGGCGCCGACACCCAGCTCGCCCAGATGGCCAAGCTGGTCGAGGACGCGCAGAACGGCAAAGCGCAGGTGCAACGCCTCGCCGACCGGGTCTCCGCCGTCTTCGTCCCCATCGTCATCGTCCTGGCCATTGGCACCCTCGGCTTCTGGCTCGGCACCGGAGAACCGGCCGGGGCGGCGTTCACCGCCGCGGTCGCCGTCCTCATCATCGCCTGCCCCTGCGCCCTCGGCCTGGCCACCCCGACCGCGCTGCTGGTCGGCACCGGCCGCGGCGCCCAGCTCGGCATCCTCATCAAGGGCCCCGAGGTGCTGGAATCCACCCGCCGGATCGACACCGTCGTGCTGGACAAGACCGGCACCGTCACCACCGGCCGGATGGCGCTCACCCGCCTCGTCACCGACGAGGCTGTCGAGGAGGCCGAGGCGCTGCGTATCGCGGGCGCGCTCGAGCACGCTTCCGAGCACCCCATCGCCAAGGCCATCGCCGCGGCAGCAATCGACCGGGTCGGCCAGCTGCCGGCCGTCACCGACTTCACCAACCTGGAAGGACTCGGCGTATCCGGGATCGTCGAGCAGCGGGCCGTCTTGGTGGGCCGGCCGCGGCTGCTCACCGACCACGGCCACGAGCTGCCGGCTACCCTCGCGCAGGCCATCGATGCAGCGCAGGCTGCCGGTAAGACTGCCGTGGTGGCCGGCTGGGACGGCGTCGTACGCGCGGTGCTGATCGTCGCGGACGAGGTGAAACCGACCAGCCGTGAGGCGATCGCGCAACTGCGGGCGCTTGGCCTGACCCCGGTGCTGCTCACCGGGGACAATGAGACCGTGGCCCGGACCGTGGCTGCCGACGTCGGCATCACTGCGCACGCGCCGGGCGGCGAAGGAGCCGGGCAGGTGATTGCCGAGGTGCTGCCGGCCGACAAGGTCGAGGTGATCAAGCGGTTGCAGGCCGACGGCAAGGTGGTGGCGATGGTCGGCGACGGCGTCAACGACGCCGCCGCCCTCGCCCAAGCCGACCTCGGACTCGCCATGGGCACCGGCACCGACGCGGCGATAGAAGCCTCCGACCTGACGCTCGTCCGTGGTGACCTGCGAGTTGCCGCCGACGCGATCCGGCTATCCCGCCGCACCCTGGGCACCATCAAGGGCAACCTGTTCTGGGCGTTCGGCTACAACATCGCGGCCCTGCCACTAGCCGCCGCCGGCCTGCTCAACCCCATGATCGCCGGTGCCGTCATGGCCTTCAGCTCAGTTTTCGTCGTCTCCAACAGCCTGCGGCTACGTACCTTCCAGCCACATGCTTCCAAGGGGTAGCGGCGGCAATAGGCGCGGCAGGGAGGGCTGCCGTACGGATCAGACCCGGGTGAGGCGTGGCAAGGGCTGCTCAGCGACATTTAATCGGCTCGGAAATTCGGCTGCTGGAGGTAGGTATGTGTATGAACGGGATGGGCCCGGCGATGATGGCGTTCATGGGCCTCGCAATCCTGGCCGTGCTGGCCGTGCTGGCAGCACTGGTCGTTGGCGTGATCTGGCTCGCCCGCCGCAGTTTCTTCCCGGGTCGTAATGAGCAGGGCGAAAAGGGGGAGGATGTGTTGCGCCGCCGCTACGCTGCCGGCGAGATTGGCGACGACGAGTACCGCCAGCGCCTAGCAATGCTGCGCGGCCATCCCACCGAACCCGGCCCTGCCGATACGACGGACCGGAAAGGCAACCCGCAGCTATGACCGGCGGCGGGAAGGCAGGCCGCGAGCGGTCACGCCGCCAGTCGACTGGGCACCTGGCCTCTACGGCAGGTCAATGACCCGGATCGATCGCCCGCTGTCCGCACGCGGGTGATCATCAACCACACCCCGATTTGCGGCGCCGCAGCAGGCTGCCGGCTGCAGCCCTGCTGCGCCGCCGCTGCTGCAACAGCCGGGCCACCTCCCCTACCGGCGTGCCCAGCCCCAACGATCAGGTGCCGGGTGATCAGGACCGCGTCGAGCGTCGCGGCGGGGAGCGCGAGCAGGCCGAGGACCTCATCGCCACTTGGCGCTATCATCACGGTATGGCGATTGGTTATTCTCTGGATCTGAGCCCGGCTGTGGCGCTGTTCCGCTCGCTGGCCGACCCCACCCGACTGGCAATCTTGCAGCTTCTCGCTGCGGGCGAGGCGCGCGTCGTGGACCTGACGGGGGAGTTGGAAACTGGCGCAGTCCACAGTGTCGAAGCACCTGGCGTGTCTTCGTGACTGCGGCCTGATCGACTACCGGGTTGAGGGCCGCCAGTCGTTCTACTCACTGACCCGCCCGGAGCTACTCGACCTGCTGCGCTCAGCGGAACAGCTTCTGGCCGCCACGGGCGAGGCGGTCGCCCTGTGCCCGGTCTACGGCACGCCGGCCGACTCCCCGGCGGCGGTGACGGCGTGAGCGTGTCGCTGCTGACGCCGGAGCGTCGGGCGGTGCTGTCCCGGCGCAGCCTGTGGCTGGCCTACGCCACCGCCGGCTACAACCTGTTGGAGGGCCTGGTCGCCATCGCCGCCGGCGCGGCCGCCTCCTCCACGGCACTGATCGGCTTCGGCCTGGACTCGTTCGTCGAGGTGTCCAGCGCCGCCGTCCTGATCTGGCAGTTCCGCTCCCGAGTGCCCGAGGATCGAGAGCGGCTGGCACTGCGACTCATCGGCCTGTCGTTCTTCGCCCTGGCCGCCTGGGTGACCTTCGACGCCGCCCGCTCCCTGCTGGCCGGCGGCGACGCCGACGCCAACTCGGCGGGCTGCGCGCCGCTATCCTGCCCGGTCGGTATGACACCCCCACCCTCTGCAACCATCGCGGCGAGCGCATCCGCCAGCTCAGCGACCGTCCGCTCCGTATAGATTCGTCCATCAAACGGACGAGCAAGCTCGGCCGTGGTGTTCCGTTCTGCCCAACCCGGGCCGACCAGAACCACGCTGCAAGCGATGCCCAGGCGCGCCGGAAGCGTGCCCAGCCTGGCACCGCTTTTCCTTGCCGTTCCGCCGTCCCGTGCAACCGAGACGGCGACCGCGTGCGTCACCGCCGGCGAATGCACAAGCACGGCGAGTTGCCCACCCTCGTTACGGCCATCCTCTGCGGCAGCGGCCGGGTTGGCTCCCACGCGGGTCAACAGCTCACGTGACGCACCGTTCATCGCAAGCCGGTGGTACGGGACCGGACGGTCGTCAAGCAGCTCGCACAGGGAGGTCGTTACCGCAGCTTGCACCTTTTTGCCGGTACTGCTCCTATGGGCGACCCATGCACTGCCCACCGCTCGCTGGGTCAGCAAAAGTTCGTAGGGGACGCCGTGAGCCCGCATCTGCTCAACCAGCGCCCATCCGCGCTGCCGTCCAGGCTCGTCGTCGATCTCAGGCAGCAGGTGTTCAACTGGCCGGGCCGGCTGGGCGGCCGGACTGCTCGCCGTCACTCGGCCGGTGATGACCGCGTCGATGACGTCAAACACGGCCTTCAGCTGGTCGTTTTTCCACTTGCCACGTAGGTCGGTAGGGACCGACGCGTCGCGGACTCTGGCGCGCAGGTCCCGATAAGACAAGCCCGCTGCTGCGCAGAGCGCGGTCACGACATTGCCGTCGTCCTGCTGTGCGGCGATGACGGCGGCCAGCGTCACGCTCGCCAGGGTTCGAGTCGCGGTCCGGGCGGCCAGCGTGTCAAGGGCGGCCCTGTACTGCGCCGGACGCAACACCTCATCCAACGCGAGAAGCTCCTGGCTCGGATCCAGTTCGGAAACCACCTCGGCGCGGCAGACCTGCCGAATGACCCGGCCAGCTAGTCCTTGGACATCGGCCACCGGCGCCTGATCTTCAATCGTCAGCAAGGACGCCAAGAGGTTCGGCAGATTGATCGGCTGAGACACCGCGCGTTCCTCGCTGAGCCACGCCAGCGCATCCCTGGTAGACGTTCTCCGGGTGACTTGCCTGACGTACGCCTCGGCGTCTTGCAGCTCCAACCTAGATCCTTCCAATTTGCGAGACGAACCCCAGGCACCCACACCAGATGCGCCATCGCCGGCGCGGGGACGGCGACCGCCAGGGCGGCCCGGTCCGATTCTGCCGCACGACGAGTGGTTACGTCCCACCCCGAAGGGGCAGCTTCTAGTGAGCAGGACGCACCGGCACGACGTGTGGCAGCGAGCCGTGCCGCCACGTCGCGGGCAACTAGGCGAGCAACACTGCTTTACGCGGCAGGCCCGCCGTCGGTCTGCATCCCCGACCCTCAACCCATCAATGATGTTCACGCCGACCAGCCCTTACGGCATCGCCCCAGTCGGCACGAAATCATCGCGTAACGGCACATAGCAACTCTCCACCGTCAGCTAGGGCGCCCGGGCTCGCCGGGCACCGCCGATGGAATAGCGCCGACGGCTACGAAGAGATCGAGGCCGGCATCAACGGCAGGATCGTCTATGCGGGGATCAGCACGAACATGAGCCTGCTCGACACCGCACCGCGGGCCGGTTGGCCGGGCCAACGCAGGTCAACGCAGGTCAGTCTCTGCCAACGCGGGTCGACGCGCAGGTCGTTACACTGACCACTCGCGCCCCCGTAGCTCAGGGGATAGAGCATCGGTTTCCTAACCCGACGCTCCGCTTGTAGCCGCAGGCTGATGACCTGCGGCTTTCCGTTTCGCTGCCCATGTGTTCCGGTCGCAGCGGGGTGTTGCTGTGGTCGCTTGCTAAAGATCAGCCAGGCGGTGTTCGTAATGGTCCAACCGCAAAGAGTAGGACCACGGTGGACAGTGCATCGTTGCCCCTGCCCATGCGATGCAACCCTGACTCGAACCTTCTGATCCGTAGAAGGGTGACCCACCTCCCCTCCAAATACAGAGTCTCAGGTCTTGGTCGGGTCGGTCCGGAGCGAGAAGTCTCGCCGCAGCGCTGTGATCTTGATTCTGAGGTCATCGTGGGCGGCGGAGTCGTCGAGGCTGTTCTCGAGCCGACGACGTTGAGTAGCCGAGCGTTGTCCGACAGCTTTCCCAAGCTGCATGGCGACCCGGGCGAACGGCCGTCACTCGTCTTTGAAGAACGCTGTTTTGAACAGGTCGGCAGCGTCGATGAGCTCGGCTGTGGTGACCTCGAACTCGCCCCTGGTGACCGCGTCGTTACCGTCCTCTGTCAGGACCCACGTCACGGACACCAACCTCGCTTGCGGGTCCCGCGCGAGGATCACGTAGTCGTCTTGGTCGCTCGTCCATGGCACGTTGGGTCGGAACGACTCCGGCGTGAGCACGACCTCGGCGTCGTCGCCTCGATTGGTCCATACGATGGGGTAGCCGCGCGGCGTGATCCGAAGTTCGCCGGGGTCGAATCCCGTCCCGAACGGGTCGTGCCGTCGCATGACGGGCTCGACCACCTTCTCGTAGTCGGCATCGTCAGCCTCGCGGTAGTCGAAGGCTTCGCAACCATGAAAGTTCACGATGAGATGGGGCTTCGCGACGAACCGGTCACGGCTGACGACCCTGACTCCTACGCCAGGCAGACCGACGCCGAGGAAGTGCTCTCGCCCCTGCGCGATATGGGCGGACTTCTCGCTCCGCCACGCGTCCAGACGCTCCGCTCGCTCCTCTGCCGTCGGCGGCGGTCCCCCTGTGAGGATGCTTGATGCCAGGGGCGCCGATGTGGACGCGAAAGTGCTCTTCTCCGGCTCGTGCTGCTTGCTGAACTGTTCTTCTTCCAACTGGTACAGGCGCTCCAGCACCTCGTCAACGAGATTAACGCGCCCGATGGGGCCGAGAATCTCCACGTCGATATCGATCGGCGCTCTGCCGCCTCCGCGAGCCCGCTCGACGAGAGCAAGCACCTCGCCGGCCCGGGCTGGGCGGGTATTGCTGGTTCCCCGCACATAGACCGCACCGTCCTCGAGATTGTCCCGACGGTCATCTCCCTGGAAGCTCTTGTGGCATGGGTAGATCGGCTGACCATCCTGCGGCGGCTGCGCGATGACGAACAGCACCTCGCGATCGTCACCGACGCCGATCCTCCCGAATTCAAACGCGGGGAACTGCGACCCGAGATATGGGCGGAGCCGGTCCTCCAGCTCGTGAGCCTCAACGCCACGGGGCACGCCCGGCGTGCTGCCCTTCTGCGCGCCGATGACCAGCACCGCGTAGCCGTGGAAGTGCCGTGCCGCCTCGTGCGGACGTCGGTTGGCCGCTCCCAGCAGGAACTTGGCCACCTTCGCCACGCCGGCCTTGCTGCCGAGATCAAGGCTGCTCTTGACCTCGAGGTAGGTTGTCTCGGCCTCGTCGCCGACTGCGATCACGTGGTCGAGAATGCTCCGCTGAGCGCGCTCACCGAGAGGGATGACGTCGGTCGCAAACGTCACGGGCTTCGGCTCGGGCGGCTCAGCCGCAGCGGCATCAGCAGGCATGGGTCGATTGTCCCACCCACCGCCGACACCACGGTATGTCGAAAGTCGGGCTGATGAGGGCCTCGGACACACACGCATCATCAGGACGCGTAGCCAATGGCCGGGAAGCTTCGTGTGTCGGTAGCCCCGGCCATACTCGGAACATGTGCAGCGATCGTCGTTAGGCGTCGCTCTCCCGGGAGGAAGAGGCCCGGGAGAGTACCTGCTGGGCGCGAGAGGCTCGTCGTAGCCTTGGCCGCGATACCACCCGTCGGCCAGCCAAGCCTCGCTCCAGCACACTCCGCTGCCGCATGGTCGGGCCAGCAGCGGCGTCCAGACCGCGGGGGCCGGCCGGACTCCTATAGGTTGCCGCCTCTCAATACACTGGGCCGGGTCGTGACTACGGAGGTGCCGGGAGTGCGGGATGTCCTGCTCGCGGATCTCGTAGGCCGGGTGAGCGACTTCCAGGCGGGTGGACCCCCGCAGCGGGTATTGGATGCCGAAGGGTTGGGCGTCGCGGCCGATCTGCTGCGTCTTACGGCTGATGAGGTGACTGACCGCGAGTCTGTCGACACCGACGCTCTCTACGCGGCCGCAACATACTACACGCGCGGTCTGTCGCCTGGCAGAACCTCGTGACGTCCGTACAACGCGACTCACAGGCGCCGTCCGGCGAGGATTCGCACGGCAGTGCCAAGGACGATCTTGCCACAGCGCTCGACCTGTACGGGCAACTGTTCCTGGCCGACCACAGGCGGGTACCGCGGGACCTGTGGCCCTACGTGATCCGAGAGACCGGACACGACCCGTGGCGAGATCCTCTTGACCGCGCGGCTGATCTGATCATCGATGGGGAAGAGTCCGGGGACTTGGCCCCCGTCGGGCTTCGGGAGCCGGTGACAGGACGAAGCGCTGACGTCGCCGGCCCCCGGCGAGGGCCGCACCGTCGTATTCTGGAGCGCGTCATGACGGAACACGTCCGCGTCCCTGAGGACAGCAACCTGCCGGAGCCAGCAGACACATCGTCTGCGGAGGCGGACGACAGGGTGCTGCGGGCCCTCGCCGGGTCCAGGGCACGGCATGTCACGCTGCCGAGTGGACGGACGCTCACTGCGGACGAGTTGGCGACGTTGGCAGCCGCCGACACACCGGCCATCGCGTCCTATACCTGGGCGTTTCAGGATCTTGCTGTGATGTGTCTCATATGGACATAGAAAAGTGCCTCTGATCTGGGAAAATCTGAGTGTCTAGGTCAGAGAGAACCCGAATCGAGAGGCACTTTTCGCGTGAACGACTCTACCCGATGGTCGCAGCGGCTGACCATCACGGCCAACGGCACCGGCGTCGTTTCCCACGCAGACGCCACCCTGCTACGGCTGACCGCCGACCGCACCGGCCTGACCAGGGCCCTGTCACACATCCTGCACCGTGACGATTTCAGCCCCGAGCACGACCGGGGTCAGGTCTTGACCGACACGGCAGTCATGATGGCCGACGGCGGCAACACGATGCGGGCCATCGAGGTGCTGCGCCATCAGCGGGATCTTCTCGGCGAGGCCGGCGAAGTAGCCGCCGGGCAGCGCCAGCCCGACCGGGTCGGTGGCGAGCCAGACGAGCGTATCGGCGCCGCCGGTTGGGCCGGTCATGGTCATCGGCAGCAGTTGGCCGGCCAGACAGCTGGGGCTGATGCGGGCGAACCTGGTGCGAACCAGGCCGGGTTTGGAAGCAGGTCGGCACCACGCCGCGGTCCGTCCAGCGGCGGGGCGGCCTCGGCGGTGTGAACAGGATTTTGGCCTGCTTGCTCGGCGTACGCCAGCCACCTGCTGTACCAGCGGCGCCGCGGACGGCCCACGCGGTCCGGGCGCACCCTGCCCCACCACTCGGCCAGCGACGCGGTCGTGATCAGCCGCCCGGGCGGGTCGTCGGCCAGCCGGTCCAGCAGCAGGTGCGTGAGCAGGTACCCGGCGAGGTGGTTGACCTGCATAGTCAGCTCGTGGCCGTCGGCGGTGCGGCGGGGTCGGGGCGCCAGCAGTCCGGCGTTGTTGGCCAGCACGTCGATCCGGTCGTACCGCCCGCGCCGCCAAGCGCCGAGCCGCCGCACCTGGTCGAGGACCGCGAAGTCGGCCAGCTCGTGGTCGGGCGCCGCCTCGACCTCGGCGACCGCGTCGCGCAGCCGGCCGGGGTGGCGGCCGACGAGCACCACCCGGTCACCGCTGGCGGCCAGCCGCACCGCCGCGGCGCGCCCGATACCGGAACTGGCGCCGGTGATCACGACAGTGCGCATGCCCTCCCTGAGCATCGCCGGACCCAGCGACCAGGATTCCAGGTGGGTCAGGGCAGCAGCTTCTGGACTGCGGTTTTCAGGTCGGCCATGGCTGCGCGGTAGAAGCGGGGTCCGTAGGACACCCGCGCCACACCAAGTTCCTGGAGCGTGGCCAGGTCCAGCTGCTCACCGGTGTTGCCGTTGACCGGGCCGGGTAGCTCCCTGATGAGGGTGGCGATGTCGCGCTTGTGGCGCACGCCGATCGGGTAGATGCAGTCGGCACCGGCGTTCCGGTAGAGCAGGCCCCGCCGGATCGTCTCCGCGACTCGATCCGGTTCCGGTATCCCGCTGGGGGGCAGGAAGGTGTCGACGCGGGCGTTGATGACGATCGGGACTCCGGCATCGCCAGCCGCGGAGCGGACGTCCGCGAGCCATTGCGCGTGCGCGCCGGCTTCGACCAGACCGCCCGCCCGGTGGTCGGTATCCTCCAGGTTGCAGCCGACCGCGCCGATGGCCAGCAACCGGTCCACCAGTTCACGAGGCCGCATGCCGTATCCCGCCTCGGCGTCCACCGTCACCGGGACCGGGACCGCCCGGATGACCCGTCCGGCTGCGGCGAACATCTCCTGCCACGGCGCACCCTCGCCGTCGGGATAGCCGAGCATCGCCGAGATGGCAGCGCTGGCAGTGGCTACCGCGGGAAATCCCGCTTCGGCCACGATCCCTGCACTGGCCGCATCCCACACATTGGGCAGCACGAGCATCTTCCCGCCGTGCAGCTGGCGGAGCCTTTCGGCGAGGGCCTTCAGATCCGTTACCTGTGTCATGCTGGTATCCTGGTCGTAAATTTGGGCCGAGTTATGAAGTCGGGCAGGCTCACCGCAAGCCGGTGTGTGGTCGGTGGCAATCCCATGAGGGACCGCGCATCCCTCGGTTCGCCCTCCGCTGGAGTACACGAAGTGCCGGTGGAGGCCCTGGCCGGCGGCACGCCGATAGCGAGCCCGCCACACGGCCCAACCACTGCGGGCCTGCCGGGCAGGGCCTGCATCGCCTTGGGGGCTGTCAGTCGACGACCAGGCCGCCGGTGAGGTTGGCGATCGCGCCGGTGATCGCACTGGAGCGGTCCGAGGCGACGAATGCGGCAACGTTGGCGATCTCGGCGACCGTGGGCAGGTGCTTGCGCACCGTCAGGTCACGAATGCGGGCAGCGAACGCGTCGCGGGTGATGCCGTAGGCGTCGGCGTGCAGGCCGTACACCTCGGTGAGCTGCGGTGTCTCCGGCATGCCGGCCGCGTTCAGGCATACCACCCGCACACCGTGCGGACCGACCTCGGCGGCCAGCCCCCGGGACAGCGACTCGATCGCCGCCCACGCCGGCGCCATACCTCCCATGCGTGGAGTGGCCGTCCGGGAGGGGCTCGCGGTGATCATCAGGATCACGCCCGAGCCCTGGTCGGTCATGCGCCGCGCGGCGGCCCGAGCGGTCAGGAAGTTGGCCTTGGGGTAGGTGGCCATCGGCAGGTCGAAGCTGTCGGGTGACAGGTCGACGATCTGGGTGCCCTGAATGCCCGTCTGAGGGAGGCTGACGAGGTTGAACGAGATGTCGAGGGATCCAGCGTTCTTGACCACCGCGTCGGCGTGCGCTTCGACAGCGTCCTCGTCCAGGACATCCACGGTGGCGACGTCGGCGACCCCGCCGGCGGCCTTGATCTTTTCGGCGACCGCCTCCAACGCAGCGCGGGTGCGGCCGGCGAGGAACACGCGTGCCCCCTCCGCGGCGAAGGCCTGCGCGACCTCGGCTCCGATGTACCCGCTCGCTCCGTAGATGACCGCGTTCTTCTTCTCGAGCAACACTGGTTCCTCCTGGTTTCGTGATGCAACCACATGACCGTAGCAGTAGCCAGTAGTGTCATGCAACCAGTCGGAGGTACGCTGCATCCATGCTTGGCCGTACGTATGACACGCAGGACTGCTCGGCGGCGCGGGCGCTCGAGATCGTCGGTGAGCGGTGGAGTCTGATGATCATCCGTCATGCGCTCTTCCGTGGTGTCACCCGCTTCGGAGACTTCCAGCGCAGCCTCCGAATCGCCCGCAACGTGCTTGCGGCGCGGCTCGACCGGTTCGTTGAAGACGGGCTGATGTCGCGGCAACCCGATGTGGCCGGGTCGGCGTACCAGGAGTACGTCCTGACCGAGAAGGGCCGCGAACTGCAGCCGGTCATCATCGCCCTCACGCACTGGGGTGACCGCTGGGCCGCGCCAGACGGCCCCCCGATCATCTTGAGGCACGCCAGCTGCGGCGGTGAGGTCCACGAGCAGACCTTCTGCGACGACTGCGGCCAACCCGTGCCCATAGACGCAGTCGAAGCCCACCCCACGCGCCGATCGCACCTAGCGTGACGCGCTCGACTGTGAGCGCGGGCAAATCTGGCCGTAATGATTGATCGCTGTGCCGAAGTCCACGGCGCCGCGAGGCGGCGTAACAACCTGGTGGGCCCGCGTACACCGCGCTGACCCGGGGCCTGGGCCGGCCGGCCCACCACCTACCGCGCATCGGCGGCGGGCTGCTCGCGGTCTCCGGCGCGTACCTGGCCGCCACGTGGGCAACCGCCCAGTGCGGCGCCCCCACCAGCTTGTGCGGTGCCAAAACTGTGTTTCGGGCTGTGAGCTGGGGATTCGCAGGTGGATCAGGCAGCTCGGTGATACTCGTTGATGACGCCGCTCAGGACGCGGCGTCGCTGGATCGGTTTGTCGATCGCGACGACCACGGCGGGGTCGTGGTCGGGTGGATGCTGGTCCAGGCGCTGGTGCGGCCGGTGCCGGTCGAAGTGGTCCTCGTAGTCGTGGAGCACCGTCCGGGCGTGCTGCTCGTTGTAGATCAGGACCCGGTCGGCGCACTCGGCCCTGACACTGCGCACGAAGCGCTCCGCGAACGCGTTTGCCCGAGGTGTGCGCGGCGGGATCTTCACGACGTCGATGCCTTCGGCGGCGAACACGGCGTCGAAGGACGCGGTGAACTTGGCGTCGCGGTCGCGGATCAGGAACCGGAACCGTGTCACATGCTCGCCGAGGTCCAGCACCACGCGTGCGCCATACTGCCGCACGCGTCAATGATCATTCGGATTGTGTGACGATCACGCATCCGTTCCACCCGTTGGCGGGGCAGCGTGTCACAGTGCTGTTCACCGCCCGGCGTGGCGGGGTACGAATGTTGACATGCCGGTCTGGATCGAGGCAGGTCACCGTGGCGGAGTCCTGGACTGACCACGGCCCCGAGCCGCAGCAGCAGCGACTGTCGGTGGAGGGCCTGCAGGAGTTGCTCGCCTTGGTTGCCGCGTTGCGGCAACGGCGGGACGTCCAGCAGGGGGCCGACGGCGAGGGTGAGCGGGAGATACGGTCGAAAGGTGACAGCCGAGGCTCGACGGGTCGAGATGGTGATGGTCCTGGCGAACATGACCATGACGGCCCTGGGAGGCGGCCATGAACGGCGAGCAGAAGGTCACCGCCGGTCACCGGCAGCGGTTGGCTGTCGTCTATCTGCGACAGTCCAGCCTCGCTCAGGTTCGTGACAACACCGAGTCGACGCTGCGGCAGTATGACCTGGCCGAGACCGCCATCAGGCTGGGCTGGCCCTCGACGCAGGTCAAGGTCATCGATGCGGATCTGGGCTGCTCCGGTCGACAGGCGGCCTCACGCGCGGGTTTGCAGGAGCTTGTCGGACAGGTCTGTATCGGCGAGGTCGGCATCATCCTGGTCCTGGAAGTCTCCCGACTGACCCGTTGCTCGGCAGATTTCGCCCGGCTGTTGGAGTTGGCCCGTCTGGCCGACACCCCATCAGAACTCGAAACACCAAAGGAGAAGGGCACTATGAAGCCATCATCAGGTTGCGGGCCTGCCGGGTGGTCCACGCCGCGGTCGGGTGGGCGGTGACACCGAGAATGTGGACCCGCCGGGTCGCAACCTCCATGACGAACAACACATAGTGCTCAACGAAGATCCGGAGGTTCCGGACATGGGTTCCTTCAACATCACCTTATCGAACATATGTTCGACAAGCACCACAAACTCGGTCCGTCACTGCATCTTTACTGAGCGCAAGCTGGAGGCGTTAGGTGCGCGGCGGTAGGCAAGCCGTCGACATGACCGACCAAAGGCCACGTCAACGACGCCAGGACGCATCGACTCGAACGCAACGGTGGTACACCGGCTCTCGGGACGCCCTGTCGCCGGAGGCGATCACGAAGGGATCCACAGTGGACGGACAATCCACTGGATTTCCGGTGTAATCGGGCCCACTGAGCGAAGCCGATCAAGGCTCTGACCAGGGACGCCGACCTTCTGGACTAGTTGAGTCGGCCTGGAGCGCGGTGCCAGCATTGCTGCTGGTCCGTTTCTCCAGGCCGCTCGCCGAGTGAAGTGGGCCGCCAGCGAGGTGCCCGTGGCGTGGGTCCTTTTCTGTCGGCCTCTTCCCGAACCGTGCTGGTCGGTTTCCCTGACACACGGCTCTCCAGTGGTCAGTTCCGGAGGGATGTGCCTTTCCGGCCGGCGTGGATGTCCTCGTGGCAGGTCCGGCAGATGACCAGGGTCTTGCGGCGCCGTTTCGCCATGAGGTGCACCCATGCGGGTTTGTCGGGCCGGTCGTGACGGTTGAGGTCGGCGAGTTTGCGCAGGTGATGGACTTCCAACCTGTCGGTGGACTCGCAGAGCTCGCATTGTCCGGCCAGCAGCCGGTGGATCAGTTCGTTGCGTTTGGCGCTGGCCATGATCGGTGACTGGTCGGTCAGGACTGCTGCGCGTTGGCGGCGTAGCGGGATTCCGCCGAAGCGGGCGACCAGTGGTTTCCTGCCCCGGTCCCGGGTGACGGTGACCTGGAAACAGGTCCGTGGCCCGTCGGGGGTGCCGATGACCGTCTTGTACTTGCTGGCCATCTTCGTGACGGTGGACCGGTGTTTGCCCGCGAGGGTCTTGAGCATCGAGGTCTCCATGACCCAGCGCAGGGTGTCCAGGCGGAACACGTCCTGGGCGAGCAGGTAGTACTGGACCAGGCCCCGGTACTCGGCCTGGTACTTCGCGACGATGGTGAAGTCGTCGTCGTGAAGCAGCGCACCGCGTTGAGCGGGTTTGCCTTCGCGCAGGTAGTTCGCGCATCGCTGCCTGATGACGTCGCGGGGCACGAACAATCCAATCGCTCCGTTGACCGCTCGGCGGCCTCGGGTGATCTTCGTGTCCGAGTGTTGCGTCTTGATCTCGTAGCCGAGGAACCGCGCCGCCTGGCTGGTGGCGTGGGTGATCAACGTTTTGGACGGCGAGAGTTCCAGCTTGAGCTGGTCACGCAGGAACGTCGCGATCCTCGTCTTGATCTGTTCGGCTTCGTGCCTCGGTCCGGCAAATCCGAGTAGCCAGTCGTCGGCTTATGCCGGATGGCCAGTTATGCCGCGCTCTCGCTCGGATGGCTGGCCGATAGGTGTTTGTCAGAGCGGTGGCTCGGCATAATCCTCAGACCTCGACGGGTGCCGTGATGCCATAGATAGATCCAGTATGGGTGTTAAGGCCCACACTGGAGGTAATCGTGGAAGTGGATGTGGTTCAGCGAAAGTTTGGTCATCGGTCTCGGATCGAAGTACGCGGGCCGCTGGCGCCCTATGCGATCGGGTGGCGGGCTGAGCTCGGCCGACAGGGTTATGTCCTGCACGCGATCACCCAGCAGATGTCGCTGATGGCGGACCTGAGCGGCTGGATGCATGACCGGGATCTGGCAGCTACGGGGTTGACGACACCGGTCGTGGTGGAGTTTCTCGACGGGAGGCGAGGGCGCGGGCAACGCAAGATGATCTCGCCTCGGGCGCTGGCGCCGTTGCTGAGCTATCTGCATGGCTTGCGGGTTGCACCTGACCCGTCCCTGCGGTACGCCATCACGCCCCTGGACGAGGTGCTGGAGTCATACCGCGTCTTCCTGGAAGGTGAGCGGGGTCTGGCACGGGCAACGGTTGCCAAGTACGAGCGGCTTGCTCGTGTGTTCATGGCGGACGTGGCCGGCCCTGACGGCATCGTGGTGCAGGAGCTGACGTCCGGGCACGTCACGGGCTTCATGGTGCGTTACTGCGCCGGGTTGAACCCGTGGTCGGCGAAGGGCATGGTAGTGGCGTTGCGGTCACTGCTGGGGTTCCTGCATGTGGCAGGCCATGTATCGACGTCGCTGGTCGCGGCGGTGCCATCCGTGCCGGGATGGTCGCAGTCCGCATTGCCACGCGGCCTGGACACAATGAAGGTGACCGCGCTGTTGGACAGCTGCGACCGCGGCACCGCCAAGGGCCGCCGCGACTACGCGATTCTCGTCGTGCTTGCCCGGTTGGGGCTGCGTTCGATCGAGGTCGCCAACCTGCGGCTCGACGATATCGACTGGCGTGGCGGAGAGTTGATCATCTGCGGCAAGGGCAATCAGGTTGAACCGATGCCGCTGCCCACAGACGTCGGAGACGCTCTGGCGGACTACGTGCGGCATGGCCGGCCGCGCGGCCCAAGCCGGGCGCTGTTCCTCATCACTCGAGCACCGTGGAACGGTCTGACTCCGATGGGGGTGCGCGAGGTGGTGTCCACCGCGGGGAAGCGGGCAGGACTCGACGGCCGGGTCGGGACGCACCGCCTGCGCCACGCTGTGGCCTGTGACCTGCTGCGCCGCGGCGCGGCGCTGACCGAGGTCGCGCAACTGTTGCGACACCGGGACCAACGAATCACGGCGACCTACGCGAAAGTCGACCAGGCGGCGCTGGTCGCATTGGCCCAGCCCTGGCCAGGCGCGTCGTGAACCCGCTGCGTCGAAGGGCCGAGGAGTACCTGACGATGCGCCGCGCGCTGGGCTACCAACTGGACCGGCACGGCCGGCTGCTGTTGCAGTTCATTGACTACCTTGAGCGCGCGAGAGTGTCGACGATCACCGTCGACGCCGCGGTGACCTGGGCGAGGCAACCGGTCGATGCGACGCCGGCCTGGTGGGCCTCCCGGTTGTCGGTCATCCGATGTTTCGCCCGGCATCTGCACGCTCTCGACCCGGCGACCGAGATCCCACCAGCCGACCTGCTGCCCGGCCACTACCACCGCACCGCCCCACGCCTGTATTCCATCGCCGAGATCACCGACATCGTGCATGCGACGGGGCTCCTGTCCGCACCGTTGCAGGCCGCGACGTTTCGCGCGTTGATCGGATTGCTCGCGGTGACCGGCGTCAGGGTGGGCGAAGCCGTCCGCCTTGAGCGTGACGACGTCGACCTCGACACGGCGACGTTGACGATCATCAAGTCCAAGCACGGCCAGTCACGCCAACTACCGCTGCACCCCTCGGCGGTGACGGCGCTCGGCGAATACGCGCGACGCCGCGATCACCTGCTGGCAACAGCAGTCGCGGCCCCGAGCTTCTTCGTCTCCACCACCGGCACCCGCCTGGCGGTGGCAAAAGTCGACATCGTGTTCGCCCGATTGCTCTACCACTGCGGCATCCAACCGTCCCCGGGTCGGCGAGCACCCCGCGTCCACGACCTTCGCCACAGCTTCGCCGTGGCGACCGTCCTGCACTGGTATCGCACCGGCGCGGACGTCCATGCTCTCCTGCCGTCGCTGTCGACCTACCTCGGTCACGTCGCCCCCGAGTCCACCTATTGGTACCTGCAAGCGGCGCCCGAACTCCTCGCCCTGGCCGCCGCCCGGCTCGAACACCCTCGGGAGTCGACATGACCTCCTTCGCTCCGCTCCTCGAAGCATTCTTCTCCGACAGGTTGATCAACCAACGCCACGCCAGTAGCCACACCGTGGCGGCCTACCGCGACTCGTTCAAACTCCTCCTCACCTTCACCGAACAGCGCACCGGAAAGCAGCCCGCACAGCTGGACACCGCCGACCTCGACGCACCCCTGATCGGCGCGTTCCTCCAGCACCTGGAACACGACCGCGGCAATTCCGTACGCACCCGTAACGCGCGTCTGGCAGCGATCCAATCCTTGTTCCGCTACGCCGCCCTGCGCACCCCCGAACACGCCGCGCTCATCCAACGGGTGCTGGCCATCCCTACCAAACGCGGCGACCGCAGGATCGTCAACTTCCTGACCAGCGACGAAATCGACGCCCTACTCAGGGCACCCAACAGGTCAACGTGGATCGGAAGACGTGATCACGCGCTGCTGCAACTTACCGCCCAGACCGGGCTACGCCTGACTGAACTGACCGTCCTGCAACTGCAAGACCTGCACCTCGACACCGGTCCGCACGTCCGATGCCACGGCAAGGGCCGCAAGGAACGCTGCACCCCGCTGACCACCCAAACCGTGAAAGTCCAACGAGTCTGGCTCGCCGAACGAGGCGGAGGCGACACCGACGCCCTCTTCCCGTCCCATCGCGGCGGCGCATTGGGCCACGACGCGGTCCAACATCTCGTCGCCAAACACGCCGCGACAGCCGCGGTCAGCACCCCGTCGCTGGCCGCCAAGAACGTCACCCCGCACACCCTGCGCCATAGCGCCGCCATGGCGCTGCTCCACGCTGGCGTGGACATCACCGTCATCGCGCTCTGGCTCGGCCACGAGTCCACCCAGGCCACACAGGCATATCTGCACGCGGACATGAAACTCAAAGAACAAGCCCTCGCCCGCACCTCGCCCGCCGGCACCAGCCCCGGACGCTACCGCGCACCAGACACCCTGCTCGCGTTCCTCAACGGCTTGTAGCTGATCCGATCCGATCAACCCGACCCGTTATGCCGCGTCCTCGCCACAAGCCCGACCGGCTCACCAGCGGACCAAATCGAGAGCGCGGCATAACTGGCCATTCGGCATAAGCGCGTAGGCACAGCCAGCTCGTGTCGTACCCGATCGAGGCCAGATCACTTTCGACGACGTCGAGTCCGCGTCGGAGGAGGGCGGCGACGTTCTCCACGAAGACGAGCGGCGGTCGAAGTACGCGAACGGCGTGGGCGACGCAGGTCCAGACGCTGGAGTGCTCGCCGCCGATGCCGGCGCGCTTGCCCGCGTTGGAGATGTCCTGGCATGGAAACCCGGCAGTGAGGATGTCGACGGGTTCGACGGTGTTCCAGTCGACGGCGCGGATGTCGCGGAGGTTGGGCACGCCGGGCCAGTGGTGGGCCAGGACGGTGCGGGCGTGCCGGTCGGTCTCGGCGTACCAGGTGAGCTGGCCGCCGAGCACCAGCTCGACGGCCATGTCGAGTCCGCCGTATCCGCTGCACAGCGATCCGATGCGCGGTTCGGGCCCCGGCCCGGCACGGTGGTCACTCACTCCACCTCCCGCACAGGCATCGCCTGCAGGTCCGCGTCGGCGCCGAGGCTCAGGTACGGTGTGGCCCGTTCGCTCATTCGCGGCCCTCCCGTTGCTCACTCGGGGTCTTGGCGAACACGAGGACGTCTTCGTGTGCGATGAGGTGCATCGGGGTGCCTGCGGTGCGGGCCCGGCGGACCTGCTGGAGCTGGAAGAAGCTGGGCCGGGCGACGAGGTGCCCGTCGCGGACGGCCGCCAGGAGTGCGACGCACCGGTCGACCGGGGTCAGGCCTGCGCGGATCCCCGCGCCGATGACCGCGGACGGCAGGTCGACCAGCTGGCCGTGCTTGCGCCACGGCCGTGCGGTGACCACGACGACGCCGCCGGGGCGCAGCAGTGTGTGGCAGCCGGCCAGGATCTGCGCGAACCCGTCGGCGAGTCCGGTGAGGTCGCGGTAGGCGAGGTTGCCTCGGTCGGTGCCGTCGTTGTAGGCGTTGGCGAACTTCGCCACCCCGTCCGCGCCTGGGCGGACCAGTCCGTGGACGGTCGGCCCGTACGGCGGAGATGTCACCACCAGGGCGACCTGGCCGGCAAGTGCGGCGGGAACGAGGGACAGGATGCGGGTTGCGTCGCCGCGCATCACCGCCGCCCTGCCGGTCGCCCCTTGGCCCTGGGCGTGGGTGGTGTTGGCGTCGGCGATGTCGGACCAGCGGGACTCGTATTCGACGCCGATGGCGTCGCGGCCGGCGTGGATGGCCTCGACGAGGGTGGTGCCGATGCCGCACATCGGGTCGAGGACCAGGTCCCCGGGGTTGGTGTAGGCGGCGACGGCGTGGGCGGCGATCGCCGGCAGCATCCGGGCGGGGTGCTTCACCGATTCGGGCACGTAGCGGCCTCGACGCTGCACCGGCCCGGTGCTCTGGGCGGTCGCCCACACCGACAGGCCCTCTGGCCCGGTCGGGGCCGGGTGGCGTCCGTCGTACTCCCGGTGGCGATCCTCGGTGTCGCGGTGCATGCCGCCGGTGCCCTCCGGCCGACCGGCTCGTCCGGTCCGTGGGTGGTGGGGTGCTCAGCCACGGCGGTCACCGCCCTCGCGGTGCCGCCGCCGTTGCGACGGGGTGGCCGGTGGGGGGCTGAACACCAGCAGGTCGGCGTGGACGCGGTGGTGCGTGAGCGTCCACTGCTGCCCGGCCGTCTCCTGGGCGAGGGCGAGGAGTTCTTCGTCGGTGACGTGGTAGACGAAGGTGTCGACGTCGGTGTCGGCGGTGACCGCGACGATGTGCTGCAGGTAGCCCAGCTCGACGTTCGCCGCCGCGGCGGCGAGAGGGCCGAAGTCCTCCGGCGTCGCGATGGCGCCGGCGGGGACCGCGACGATGAGCACGAGGCAGCCGCCGGGGCGCAGCAGCCGGGCGCACGCGGTCAGCAGGCACGCCAGGCGTACCCGGTTGGCGGCCTCGTTGGCGTCGAGGGGCCAGGAGGCGACCAGCAGCCCGGTCGCCTGCGGCGAGCCAGCGGGGTCGGCCGGGTCGGTGAGGTCGTCACCGAACCAGGCGCTCACCTCCGGCACGTCGTCGTACTGCTGCTGCTCGTCCGACGGGTTGGGTTCGGCAGGTTCGCTGGCCGGACCGATGAGGAGGTTGGGTCCGTCGGTGAACCAGCCGGGGTGGTGTCGGCGCCGTCCGGCGAGGCAGGCGGTGGTGAGGGCGTGGTCGTCGGTGCAGTCGACGACAGTGTCGCCGGGCCGGCTGTAGGCGGACACGAGGCGGTAGGCCAAGCGGGCGCCGACGGTGCGGCCTGCGTCGGCGGAGGTTCGGGCGGTCCGCCACACGGTGATCGGCACCGGCGGGTCGCCGGCCACAAGATCGGTCAGGGTCGGGTCGGCGCCGGAGCGGTCCGGGTCGACGGGGCGGGCGGGGGCCTGGTGCTGCGGCGTGTGCTCGCTCATGTGGTGTCGGCTCCGCGCCGCGCGGGCAGTGCGCTGACACCCTCAAACCCGTGTTTGTGTGCTCTGGCGAACGCCCCCCGTTCTCACAACGGCTCACAGCCGCTCACAACCAGCGCGAAATGAGGTACTTAGCCCCGATGTCTCGCCTCACGACCGCGTGGTTGCTCCGCTTCGCAGCGGAACGGTGTCGCCGGTGCCGCGCCATTGGGTCAGGGTGCGCCAGCCGAAGGCGAGCAGCAGACCCAGCAGGTAGAGCAGCAGCGCGAGCCAGGCCACGGGTTAGGCCTTCCGGTCGGTGCAGCAACCATCGGTGCAGCCCGAGCCTTGGCCGGTGGCGGCGTCGACGGCAGGCAGGGGTGCGCAGTCGTCGCAGTGTTCACCGCGCCAGGCTTCAACGCCTTCCTTGACCGCGACCCCGGCGATGACGAGCGCGGCGATCGGGTCGGCCCACGACCAGCCCCAGACGGCGTTGAGGACCAGGCCGACGAGCAGCACCGCCGAGAGGCAGGTGCACAGCATGGTCTGGGTCGAGTCGGCCATGACCGTGGCCGAGCCGAGCTCCCGGCCGGTGCGGCGCTTGGCCCGCACGAGCAGCGGCATCACGAGCAGCGACGCGATGGCAAGGCCGATCCCCACCGGGCTGGCGTCAGCGTCGCCGCCGGCCAGCAGCGACCGGACGGCATCGAACGTCACCCAGGCGGCCAGAGCGAAGAACGACGCGCCGATCAGCCGCAGCGCCAGCCGCTCCCGATCCTCGGGCACCCGCGAGCGGAACTGCCAGATCAATACGGCCGCGCTGGACACCTCGACGAACGAGTCCAGGCCGAAGCCGATCAGCGCCGTGGAGGAAGCCGCAGCGCCAGCGGCGATCGCGACCAGGCCCTCCAACAGGTTGTAGCCGGCGGTGGCGTAGGCGAGCCACATGCTGCGCCGGGACAGCACCACACGACGCTCCGGGGTGAGCAAGGAGGCGCTCATGCCCTCAGCTCCGCCGGGGAATCGGCCGGGCTCCCGTAGGCCGGGCACAATGCGACCGCCTCGCCGGTCGCGGCTAGAACCTGTTCTGCCGAGCGCAGCAGGTCCAGCAGCTCTGGGCGGGTCAGGGCATAGAACGACTGGCGACCCTCGACGCGGTAGTCGATCAGGCCGCAGCCACGAAGACACGCCAGGTGCTTCGACACCGTCGACTGCGCCAACCCCAACTCGCCTGTCAGGTCCACCACCCGAGCCTCACCGGTCGCGATTCGGCGCAGGATGGCCAGCCGGGTCGGGTCGCCGAGGGACCGGAACAACGCCACGGCAGGGTCGAGCCCCGGGGTGCAATTAATCGCCACACCGTGATGATAGCCAGATGTAGCGATGGCTTGCCAAGGCGGGGCGGCATGCAATCTACGTGCAACAGGCGGCCGGGATCACCGGCCAAGCGCGGCCAACCAAGGCAACGGCGACCAAGGCGGCGGGGGCAGATACAAAGAGGTCCCCACCCACGCTTGCGCAAGTGGGGACCGGCAGCCCGGTGAAAGGCCATGTGGCCAAGGGCGGGGCCGAACCGCCGACCTTCCGATTTTCAGGCATCCGCATTTCCGCAGGTCAGGCAGCCGCCGCACCCCGTCGTGCGATGGTCTGTGCGATTAGCTCCGCGTAGTGACAGCCGTGCGACATCGCGGGTGCAGAGGCGCAACAGCGTAGGGATCTTGACAGCCGGGAATTGAGGGCCCCATGAGCCTGAATGACGCGGACCCGGTGTTGGTCGCCGTCCGGCTGGTGGTGGCGGTCATCAGCCTGGGGCTACTCGTGTTCGGCGTCCGCGTCGCCGTGACGCGCCAGTTGCCCCGGAAGCAGATCCACTTCGGGCGGTCAACAGCGGAGCAGCGTCCCCAGCCGGTCCGCATCGGGGGCGGCGTTGCGCTGGCGGGCGCGAGCCTGTTGATCCAGCAAGTCGCGTCGCTCATCTCTATACCCTCCGCACTCGAACTTGCCCTGCTCGGGGTGGCACTGGTTCTTTTCGTAACTGCGGTTGGATGGTTTGCCCTCCGGCGGGATTAGCCGCCCTAAAGGACGTCTCGTAACTCGGTGAAGGCGTTGCCCGTGACCGCGCTGGGGCTCAGCCGACGAGGGCGATGTTGTGGAGGTGGGCGATGGCGGAAGCGGTGTCGGTCAATGTGCTGGCAGCGCGGCGGTAGTCGCGCAGGATCTTCCAGCACTTCATCCTGGCCAGGGCGTGTTCGACCTGGGCGCGGACGGTGCGGTGCTGGGCGTTCAGTTCTTCCTTCCAAGCAGGTAGCGGGCTGCCGTCGCGGTTCTTGCGGTAGGGGATGATCACGTCGGGGTTGCCGCGGTAGGCGCCGTCGGCCATGACGGGCCTGCCGGCCAGCTTTTGGTCGATGCCGCTGGTGCGGTAGACGATCGTGTCGTTGCGGTTGCCGGGTTGCGGGTCGCCGAGGGCGATGACGAGGCGGGCGGTGGCGTCGATGGCGACCTGCAGATTCGTCGAGTAGCGGTAGTTCTTGCTCGGTGCGGCCAGACGGTGGTCCCGGGTGGGGATCAGGGTGCCGTCGACGATGGCGATCTGGTCGACCGGGCGCCGTCGCACCGGGGCCAGGGCCAGTAGCGGTCCGAGCGTGTCGATGACTCGGTGTGCGGCGGAGTGCGAAACTCCGAACAGCGGGCCGATCTGGCGCATGGTCAGGTTGGTGCGCCAGTACACGGCGACCAGCAGCACCCGGTCGGGCAGGTCGAGGGCCCACTGCCGGCCCGGCCGGCAGTCAGCGATGGCGTCCCCGCCGCGTTCGGCGACCAGACGGACCAGCCGGCGGAACTGCGCCGGCTGCAGGCCGGAGAACGGGAAGATCCACTCCGGCCGGGCTGAGGAGATCACCTGCACCACGACATCTTCGACAACTGTCCTGGGGGGACAGACAGTCGGTTACGAGGCGTCCCTGAGCCCGCTGTGGCGGCGGCCGCCGGAATGACGTCGCGAGCGGGAATCAGGATGAGGAGGCGACCTGTGGCAGGTGGCGGGCGAGTTCGGTACGCAGGACGCCCGTCGCGGGCGGAAGCAGGCCAACGTTGACCGTGTAGACCGGCTGGCCGGCACGGATCCGCGGATGAAGCGTCGTGGCCGATGGCACGACCGCTCCGGGGCGGAGGGTGACTTGGAGCACGGCGTACGGCCCGCGACGGCGGACCGCCGCCGACTGGATCGCCTGCCACGGGAGGACGGCCATCCGCCCCTTTTCGACGAGCCCCAGCGCCGGGCTGGTGACTTGGACCGATGACCAGTTCCTGCGTTGCAGGACGACCCAGAGAGTGCTGAAGATGACGGCGTAGAGGACACCCGACGCGGCGATGCGCGTCAGGTCGGCCGGCGACCGGTCGGCGACGAGTGAGAACACGGCTTGGACGAAGACCCAGGCCAGGAAGCTGATCAGCAGCATGACCACGAACATGAGGCGGGCGGACGTGCGGAACGTCGTTCCCTCGCTCTCATCCATGAGGGGTCCTTCCGTCGACCGATGCCGTCGACTGTAGGGCAGTTCCCGTCCGGCGGATGACCTCAGCTGTGGTGCAGGTGTCGGACGAGGGCGTGCCTGCTATCCCGGCCCCACGAATTCGGCCCCTCGGACAGCGGTCATCCTCAAGGGATTAAAACCGAGTTACGAGACATCCCTTACCCGCGCATGGTGATGTGCCGGGGGCAGCCGTGCGACATCTCCGTGCGCTGCCATCTGGGACAGGGCTTTGGCGATCTCTCGGTCACGCCCGTCGACGGCGTGCAGGTATCTACGGGACGCCGCCATCAAGGCGGCCCGCAAAGCGGGCCGCACCGGCCCGGCTCCGGCCTGCTGGCGACCTGCGGCCGGCATCGGCCGGGCGGCCGGCCACGCTGAGGGACGACAAGACCGTGAAGACCTCGGGGCTCCGCCCCGAACCCCGACCCTCCTCAGAGATGCCGCCGCAGATCACCTCGCCGGGCACCACAAGGGCTACCAGCCTCCCCGGACGGGGCCATGGTCGTTCGTCCGGTAGGGCGCTCCACCTTGTCCCCGTCGGGGAGCTGGACGGTCTACGACTGCCGACGAGGAGATCCGCTCACCGGAAGCCAGTCTGATCCCCCGCTGCCGTCAAGCCGAGTCAGCCGGTCAGGACGGGCGCTAACAGGTCCAGCAGGGCGTCATGATGGCGTCCGGTGCTGAGCAGGGCAGTTCCGTCTCCGGTAAGTAGGGGGCCACCGTGAAGGTCGGTCGCTCTTCCGCCAGCCTCTTCAAGAATCAGCGGTAGCGGTGCGAGGTCCTCGTATCCCATCTCAGGACCCGCGATCACCAACGCGTCTACCAGGCCGGTGAGCAAACCGCCGAGGCCGCCCAGGTGACCGGTGATGCGCGTATGGCGGTGCAGCGTGAGTAGCACATCAGCGGGCCAGCCGGCCGGATTGACGAGCTCCACCCGGGCGGCGGCCAAGTCGGGGTTGTCCCGCAGCACCGGTACGAGATCCCTGCCGTCAGTGCGGACACGGCACCCGCGGCCGCGGCCTGCGTAGATCAGTTGGCGGGCCACTGGCTGGTTGATCACGGCAAGGGCTGGACCGTGCTCGTCCTCAAGCGCAAGGTTGGTACCGAAGATGGGGATGCGATATGCGAAGTACTTGGTGCCATCGATCGGATCGATGACCCACCGCCGGCCGGAGGTGCCTGCCGTCGCACCGGTCTCCTCGCCGTAGATCTCGTCCGGCGGAAAGCATGCCGCCAGCTCGCCACGGATCAGCGCCTCGACGGCGAGATCAGCATCCGTGACCTCAGTACCGTCCGCCTTGATCGCCAGCGCGAAATCAGCCGCGAAAAACCTTTCGGCGGCGAGCGTGCCCGCGCGCTCTGAGAGCCCGATCGCAAACTCCAACGTCGTCCGATCGAGCCGGGGCGCATTCACCCGTCCAGACTAGCCACAGCGCTCGTGCAGCTTGATCAAGCAACACCTGGCTGGGGCACTTGGGCCATCCACGGGCCAGTAACCGTGGCACCCAGCGGTCACGAGCGGGCAGCAGATGCACCCACGCGGACCGCCTGCGGCAGGCGTTTCGGGCATCACGACCGGTTGAGCACGCTCTTCCAAACTGAGGCTCCCGAGCGCCGTGCGGCCTGAGGGGCGCGGACGCCTGCCGTGCCAGGTTTGAGGCCGGCCACACCGAGGCGCTCCACGCGTAGCAAGGTCCGTCTGTGCGATCCACGTGCGATAAGGTGCGGCCACTAGTGGGATTCCGGGGTCAACGAGGGGCAGACCGGACAGGCGGGTCCCGGGGCGCAAAAGCAGAGCGCCGACCGGCGTTTCCCCTGGTCGGCGCTCCTGTAGCCCGGCGAAAGGCTATGTGGCCAGGGGCGGGGTCGAACCGCCGGCCTTCCGATTTTCAGTCGGACGGTTGGTGCATAGGTTGGTGGCCGCCGGGTCACTGCTGCCGCCCCACGGCCGAACAGAAGAGCTGCGGTCCGTGGCCGTCCGTATTGCCGCTCAGCTCCTTACCTGAAGGCGGAACCAGCGAGCTGGCGTGCTACTGCCCCCGCTCGCGCACGCGCGCCGACACCTGTAGAGCACGCCGTGGCTGGCGACGTTCTGGAAGGACCTGGTGTTGTCCGAAGTTCCTGGCCTCCGCATCGTGATGTACCCGCACCTACATAAATCGACCTCTATGACATCTGCCGGTCGGCCCCTGCGGTGATAGGTGCGGTCATCGTCGCCCCCTCGCCGGCCCTGTCATGACACCGTCTCCGATGACATCGGGCTGCCACGTCCCAATGACTGCACCGTCGTCTCAGCGGTCGACGCCGCGATGACATCGACGGCGTCCGGTGTGACATTGCGGTCTGCGGCCGTGTCGCCGTAGCCGGACGCTAGTCGTTGTGAGCGCTCGTGAGCGGCTGTGATTGTCATCGCCGGCGTTGTCATCGTCGCCGTCACCAGTCGGGCGGACACCTCGCCCGCCGCGCGGGGAGAGTCGATGCCATGGCGGTTGGCCGTGTCATAGTGCAGTTCAGGGGCTGTGTCACACGCCGCTGTCAACGACCACAGTCGATGCCAGGGATTCGGCGTCAGAGATCGTGCCATCGTCGGCGCGGCGGTGTCAGACCCGGCGCAACCTGCGCTGTGAGTGCTTGTGAGCGGCTCGTGTCGTAATCGGTGCCTCCTGACGCAGCGACACCACCACGGCGTCAACCGACGATCTTGGTTGCTGGAGTGTGACATGACCGCCTCTGACATCGACTGGCCCGCCTCCCCGCTGGACGCCGCCGACGCCGCGTTCGCGGCACTGACCTGCGACCCCGCACCGATGACACTCGACCTTGACACGTTCGACCCTGGCACCGGCCTGCCCTGCCCGGCGGCGCTCCCCTTGACCGCCCGCGCAGCTAGCGCCCCGCCGCCCCGCCCCTGGTGACGGCGACGGGGCCGGAGGTGACCCCACTCATGTCCCGCATCCCGGCACTCCTGCGTGCCCTCACCCACCACCGCACCATCCGCCTCGCCGGCCGGACTACCGCCCTCGCAGCCCAGGTCGCCCTTTTCCTGTCCGTTCCCACTGCGGCGTTCGCCGACATCGGCGAGCCGGTGTACCTGGCGGCGAACTCGCTGCCGGTCGTGATCGGCAACCTGCAGACGTGGCTGATGGGCATCCTCGCCGCCGTCGCCACCCTGTTCCTCGTCCTGGCCGGCGTGTACTGGGCTACCGCCGGGGGTGACCCGGCCCAGGTCGACAGGGCCAAGGGCGCGCTGAAGAACGCCCTGGTCGGTTACGGCCTGGCGGTTCTCGCGCCGGTGCTGCTGCAGGTCGTCCAGGGCATCGTCGGGGTCTGACGATGAGTTGGCTGCTGGATCAGATCCTGGACTGGCTGGCGGCGGCGATTCTGGCCTGTCTGGACGCGCTGATCGGGGTGATCAGCAGCGCGCTGCTGGTCACCCCGAACGTGACCGCGCTGCCGCAGGTGCAGGCGTTGACCGGCCGTTCAGTGCTGGTCGTGGACACCGTGTTCGTCCTGGCGTTCGTCGCCGCCGGCGTGCTCACCATGACCGCCGGCGGCAGCGAGGGCTCCCGCTACACGGCCAAGGACCTCGTCCCCCGGTTGATCGTCGGGTTCGTCGCCGCTCACTTCTCGCAGCTGTGGTGCGGCATGCTCATCGACCTCGCCAACGCCCTCACCGCCGCCCTGACCACGCCCGAGGATGACAGTGACGGAGCGCTGCGAGCGGTCAAAGCTCACATCACCGCCGGTCAGGACAAGATGGCGGTGCTGCTGTTCGTCGTCTGCGTGGCCATCATCGCGGTCCTTCTGGCCAGCACCGCGTTCAGCGTGATCGTCCGGTTCGCCGTCGTGCTGGTGCTGACCGCGTTCGCTCCCCTGGCCCTGGCGTGTCACGCCCTGCCGCAGACCGATCCGGTGGCGCGGCTGTGGTGGCGCTCCTACGCCGGCACCCTCGCGGTGCCGGTGGTGCAGGGTTTCACCCTCTACGCCGGGCAGTGGATGCTCACCGACCCCGACAATCTGCTGCCCGTGCTCGGGATGCCGGTGGATCCGGGCGGGGCGATCAACCTGTTCGTGGTCATGGTGATGCTGTGGACCACGCTGCGGGTGCCTGTCCTGATGCGCCGCTTCGTCTCCACGACCGGCGGTGGCGGGGGCGCGAACATGCTCGGCGCGGCGGTGCGGGTGATCGTGGTGCAGCAGGTCACCCGGTCGATACCCGGCCTGGGCCGGATCCGGGCGGTGACCCGATGAGCGGGCGCGACCGGGACGCCGAGCCGGGGCGGGCGCGGATGCCCGCCGACGTCGACGCACCCGACAAGGTGCTCTACGGGCTGACGTTCCGGCAGCTGGCCATCCTCGCCGTCGCCGCTCTCGCCTTCTACGGCGCATGGCGGGCCCTGCACGACCTGCTGCCGGCGCCGGTGCTGCTCGGCGCGGCTGTTGTCATGGGTGGGCTGGTGTTCGGCATCGCCGTGGGCCGCCGCGACGGGCTGTCCCTGGACGTGTGGCTGCTCGCCGCCGTGCGGCACTCGCGGGCACCGCGGGCGCTGTCGACCACCGACACGACGTCGAAGACGCCGGACTGGGTGCACGCCCCGAAGAGCGCCGTGGTGCTGCCCGCGCCGTTGAAGCTGCCCGCCGACGCGATCGCCGACAGCGGGGAGATCCGCCTCGGCGGGACCCGGGCGGCGATGGTCGCCGCCACCAACGTCAACCTCGCCCTGCGAACCCCGGACGAGCAGGCCGCGCTGGTCGACACGTTCGGCCGGTGGCTCAACTCGCTGTCCACGCCGACGCAGATCGTCGTGTCCGCGCAGCCGGTCGACCTGCGCTCTCACGCGCGGAAGCTGGCGCAGGCGGCGGAGGACCTCCCGCACCCGGCCCTCGCGGACGCGGCGGCCGATCACGCCCGGTTCCTCGACACCCTCGCGACTCGGCGGGATCCGCTGCGGCGGCAGGTCCTCATCGTCACCCGCACCGGCGCGGGGGAGCGGGGTGAGCACACCGCCCGCCGCCGCGCTGACGACACCGTCCGGGCCCTGTCTGGCCTCGGCGTCGCCACCCGCGCCCTCGACGGGGCGGCGGTCACCGCCGCGATCGCCGCGTCGGCCGACCCGTATCGGCCGCCCCGTCCTGGCGGCTTGGCCGCACCCGACACCGTTATCAGCTCACCCCGCCCGGTTGAGCGGGGACCGCGCAGAAAGAAGCGACGGACATGAGGATTCCCAGAAAGTCCACCACGACCGGCCCAGCCGCTTCATCCAGCGGAGTGGCGGCCGCGGTCGCTCCCGCCTCGGTGGAGGTCACTCCGCGGATGTTGCGGGTCGGCGACGGCTACGCCGCGACCCTCGTGGTCACCGGCTACCCGGCCGAGGTCGGCCCCGCCTGGCTGGAGCCGCTGCTGTCCTGGCCGGCCGGCTCGACCTGGCCCTGCACATCGACCCACTACCGGCGCCGGTCGCGGCATCACGGTTGCGTAGCCAGCGGGCCCGGTTCGAATCGTCCCGGCGGGCTGACAGCGGGCGGGGCAAACTGCCCGACCCTTCCGTCGAGGCGGCAGCGGACGACGCGGCTGACCTCGCCGAGCGTCTCGCCCGCGGGGCGGCGAAGCTGTTCCGCGTCGGCCTGTACCTGACCGTGCACGCCCGCACCGAGGACGAACTACTCGAGGCGTGCGCGCAGGTCAAGGCCGCCGCCTCCTCAACGCTGATCGAGGTGCAACCCGCCACGTGGCGGCACCTGGCGGGGTGGACCACCACCCTGCCCCTCGCGACGGACTCCCTGCAGATGCGGCGCACCATGGACACCGCTGCCCTGGCCGCCGCGTTTCCCCTGGCCAGTGCCGACCTGCCCGCGCCGCTGCCCGGCGACCCGCTGACCGAGGGTGGACTGCTGTACGGGGTCAACCCGGACTCCGGGGGCGTCGTGTGGTGGGACCGGTGGGCGCAGGAGAACCACAACTCGGTCGTCCTCGCTCGCTCCGGCGCGGGCAAGAGCTACTTCGTCAAACTCGAGATCCTGCGGAACCTGTACCAAGGGGTTCAGATCGCAGTCATCGACCCCGAGGACGAGTACCTGCGACTCGCCGACGCCGTCGGCGGGGCCATCGTGCGCCTCGGCGTCGCGGGAGTGAGAGTCAATCCGCTCGACCTGCCCGCCGGGGACACCCGCCCCGACGTGCTCACCCGCCGCGGCCTGTTCCTGCACACCCTCACCGCGGTACTGCTCGGGCAGCAGCCGCCGCCGGCCGAACGCGCCGCCCTGGACCGGGCGATCCTGGCCGTCTACCGGCAGGCCGGCATCACCGCCGACCCGGCCACCCACCACCGCCCGGCCCCGCTGCTGCGCGACCTCGCCGTCACGCTCGACGGCGACGCGGACCCCGCGGCGCGGCAGCTCGCCGCCCGGCTCGCCCCCTGGGTCGAAGGGTCGTTCTCCGACCTGTTCGACGGGCCGACCACCACCCGCCCGGAGGGGCATCTGGTGGTGTGGTCGCTGCGGCACCTGCCCGACGAGCTGCGCACCGTCGGCACGCTGCTCGCCCTCGACTCCATCTGGCGGGACGTTGACGCCCCCGGCCGGGCCCGCATGGCCACCCGCCGGCTCGTCGTCGTCGACGAGGCGTGGCTGCTGATGCGCGACGGCGAGGGGGCCCGTTTCTTGTTCCGCATGTCCAAGGCCGCGCGCAAGCGCAATGCCGGGCTGACCGTCATCACCCAGGACGTCGCCGACGTCCTCGGCACCGACCTCGGCCAGGCCGTGGTCGCCAACGCCGCCACCCAGGTGCTGCTCAAGCAGGCCCCTCAGGCCATCGACGCCATCGGCGACGCGTTCGGTCTCACCGCCGGGGAACGGCGGCTGCTGCTCGCCGCCCGAACCGGGCAGGGGCTGCTCATCTCTGGCACCAACCGCAGCAGCTTCGAGGCCATCTCCTCGGACGGAGAGCACCTGCTGTGCACGACGCGGCCGGCAGAGCTGGCCGCCCTCGACGACGAGGAGGCAGACGACCTATGAGAGCACTAGAGATGACCATGCCGGCCTCACCGGCACCGGCGCCCAGCCCTTCGGGGCCGGGCGCCGGGTTCGTGGTGCCCCCGACCGGCCCAGGCCGATGGGTCGTCGACGGCGCGCAGTGGGCCACACAGCGGCCGTGGCTGCTCGCCGTGGCCGCCGCCGGGCTCATCGCCTACGTCGCGGCACGCAACCTCCTCCAGGTGTGGCGGCACCGCCGGCACGCCGACGGCGCTCGGCTGGTCACGATCGCCCCGCCACCTGAAGTCGACCCGCACGGCGCCGCCGCCCTGTGGGCGAACCTCGCGGGAACGCTGACCCCGTCACGGCGGCGAAGGCTGCTCTACGGCAGCCCTCACGTGGCGTGGCAGTACACCTGGACCGGGCGGCAACTGCTCATCTCGGTATGGGTGCCCGACACCGTGCCGCCCGGCGCCGTCGAGGCCGCGATCCGCGCCGCGTGGCCCGGCGCCGCCTGCACCACCGACGACACCGCCACACCGCCGATCCCCCTCGACGTACCGGCGGCGGTCGGCGGGCACCTGCTGCCCACCGCCGCCGAATGGCTCCCCCTGAACACCGACCACGACAACGACCCCCTGCGGGCGCTGATGTCCGCCGGGTCCGGGCTGCGGGCCGACGAGTACGCCTGCGTGCAGGTCCTTGCCCGTCCCGCCACACCCCGACGCGCCCTGCGCGCCCGACGGGCCGCCAGCCGGCTGCGCGACGGCAAGACCGCCGTACCGGCGATCAACCCCGCCGCCCCGCTGCTGTGGCTCATCGAGCTGTTCCTGGCGGCGCGCACCGGCGGGGCGAGCCGGCCCGCACAGCCAGCCGGGCGGCGGGACCCGGGGGTGGAGCGGGACGTGCGGGCGATCCTCGACAAGACCTCCCACCCGCTGTGGCAGACCGCAGTCCGCTACGCGGTGGCCAAGGACAGCCAGCGCGGCGGCTCGAGCCCACTGGAACGACTGCGCGGGGTGGCTGCCAGGATCGCCTCGTCGTTCGCGGTCTACTCCGGCCGCAACCGGCTTACCCACCGCGCCCGCATGTCCGCGCCCGTCGCAGTCCTCGCTGGCCGGCGCCTCGGCTCAGGGTTCCTGACGTCCACTCCCGAGCTGGCGGCGCTCGCGGCGCTGCCCCGCGACCTCGCCGTCCCCGGTCTCGACAGGGCCCGCGCAAAGTCCATGCCCACCCCCGTCGCCGTCCCCACCGGCGGACGTGGCACGAAAGTCCTCGGCACCGCCGAGGTCGGCGGCCACGGCGTCGCCCTGTCCGTGCCGGATGCGCGCTATCACCTGCACGTGATCGGATCCACCGGCTCGGGGAAGACCACGCTGTTGGTCAACATGGCCGTCGACGACATCAAAGCCGGTCGCGGCACCGTCGTCATCGACCCGCACGGCGATATGGTCCTGGACATCCTCGACCGGCTCCCCGCGAGCGTGGCTGACCGGGTGGTGCTGTTCGACCCCGACCAGCCCAACCCGCCCACCCTCAACCCTCTCGCCGGCGATGACCCCGACCTGGTCGTGGACAACCTCGTGTCGATCTTCGGGAACATCTTCGCCAAGGCCTGGGGGCCGCGGATGGATGACGTGATGCGGGTGGCCTGCCTGACCCTGCTCCGCCACGCCAACGTCACCCTCCAGCACATCCCACCCTTGTTGAACTCGGCGCAGTTCCGGTCGGCGATGACGGTCAACCTCGACGACCCGGCAGGGCTGTCCGGGTTCTGGCAGTGGTACGACGAGCTCAACCCCGCCCTGCGCTCCCAGGTCATCGGCCCCGTCCTCGCCCGCCTGCGGGCGTTCCTGCTCCGGGACTTCGTCAAGCGCACCATGCGCTACCCGCACTCCAGCTTCGACATGGGCAAGGTCCTCGACGGCGGAGCGCTGCTCGTGCGCATCCCGAAGGGGCAGCTGGGCGAGGACACCAGCAAGCTCCTCGGCTCCCTCGTCCTGGCGCAGGTGTGGCAGGCCGCCACGGCCCGCGCCCGCATCGACCCCGACAAGCGCCGCGACGCCACGTTGATCATCGACGAGGCACAGAACTTCCTCACCCTCGCCAACTCGCTGGACACGATGCTCGCCGAGCCCCGCAAGTACCGGTTGTCCCTGGTCCTGTCCCACCAGGACCTGGCCCAGTTCCCCAAGGACCTCCTCGCGGCGGCGTCGGCGAATGCCCGGAACAAGATCTACTTCTCCTGTGCGCCGGAAGATGCCCGGGTCCTCGCTCGGCACACGCTGCCGGAACTCGACGAGCACGACCTGACCCACCTCGACGCCTACACCGCTGCCGCCCGCCTCGTCGCCGACGGACGGCAGACACCGGCGTTCACCATGAAAACGCGCCCGCCCAAGCCGGTCGTCGGCGAGGCGACCGCGATCCGGCAGGTCGCCGCGGCAGCCATCACGCCGCAGGACGCCAGCACCATCGACGCCCTCGTCGACCGGCTCTCCTGCGGCGAGCGGACCGGCACCAGCACCGACGCGAGCAGCGCTGGCGACATCGCCGGCACCAGGGGCGGCAGCCGCAGGGCCCGTAAAGCCTGACCCCGTCCCGCCGGCCTACCAGGCGATGGCGGTGCTGCGGCGAATCTCGGCCTTCCGTGACGCCTTCCGCTGAGGCTTCACCGCTCCTTCACCACCTCCCACCACCTCACGTCGCTGACAGGTGCCCGGATGGGTCTGTCAGCGCAGCACACCGCCCGTGAGTGCCCATCGTCATCGGCGTCGACAGTTCCAGACTCCCTCCCCATGGGAGGGATCCACTCCTTCTACTTCCTGAGGAGATCCCCTCATGTCCAGCGAATCCCCCACTCCAGCGTCTCGTCCGCCCTCCTCCCGTTCCCCCGCCGGCAAGCGGCAGCGCCTGGCCTACTTGCGTCGCCTGACCCTGCGCGACCGGCAGCTTCTGGCCTGGCTTGCCGAGCACTACGTGCTGTCCACCGACCAGGTCACCCAAGCCCTGTTCCCGTCGGCTCGCTCGGCCCGGCTGCGGCTGGCCACCCTGCACGCCATTGACGCCGTGCACCGGTTCGTCGATGTCACCACCGGCGACAACCAGCACCTCTACACCCTCGGACCGCTCGGCATGCTCGTGCACCCCACCACCTACACCGACCCCCAGCGAGCCGACGCCCGACCGCCACGCAGCAGCATCGAACGCACCGAACGCATCATCGGCAGCCCGAGGCTGCGCCACCTGCTCGGCACCAACCAACTCTTCGTCGACCTACTCGCCTACGCCCGCACCGACGACAACGCCCGCCTCGCGCGGTGGTGGTCCGAGCAGCACACCACCGCCGCCTACGCCCTCGCCGAGATCCGACCCGACGCCCACGGCATCTGGCAGGCCGGCGGCCGAACGGTGGGGTTCTTCCTCGAACACGACAACGGCACCGAACCCCTAGCGGTCGTGGTGCGCAAGCTGCGCGCCTACGAGCGCCTCGCCGAGTTCGGTCCCCGCTACCCGGTTCTGCTGCGCGTACCGAACCGCCGCCGCGAGACCAACCTGATCGACGCCCTCACCGGCGTACCCACCGCCATGCCCATCGCCACCGGCCTGCACAGCGAGCACCCCGCCGGGCCCGCATGGACCCTCACCGCCGACCCCGGACCCCGTCGCTGGCTGCACGAACTGCCCAGCGACCACGGGCCCCGCAACATCGCCACCAACCCCCACCGCTTTCACGCCGAGGACGACCTCTGACATGGGTGTAGCGCAAATCCTCAGATAGCCGCAGCGTTCACGGCACATACCCACGCCTGGCTCTGACGGCCTGAGTTGGCCCCACCAGGACGGCTTGATCTGGCCCCACGACCCTACTGAGCACCGGACACGCCGTAACGCTGCGTTAGTTTGGGTCGCCACTGACTGACCGCTGTATCCGCGGGCTCGTAGAGCGCTTCGCGGCAAATGCGCGCATCCATTCCTTACCGGCTATGGAGTCCAGCGGGCGCGCAGGACTCCATCGGAATCGGGAAGTACGGCCGTCATTAGGGGGCGGCGTTGCTCGGCGTACACCGATAAAGCTGTTGCGGCAGCGGCATCCGCTAGTCGCGCGCGTACTGCAGGCTGGTCGGACTCCTCGATAAGACGGCTGGTGATCCGGCCGGCATGGTCCTGCCAGACCACCTCGACAAGTCCTTCGTCGGGCAGCGAGTCCAGCACACCCGGGACATCGGCGCTCAGGTTGGGCCAGACCAGCAGTCGCGCGCGAGGTGCCAACCTGTCACGGACCGTGTCAACGGTGCTCGGGGTCAGCCGGTGCCATCGCGAGTCGTTGTGCACGTAGCCCTCCTCGAGCAGCGCGGTGCCGAGTTCGTCAACCAACCCCGCCAGGTCGGCCCAGAATGCCGCGTCGGCGGAGCGGACGTCGATGTGGTCGTCGTCGTCCAACCCGAAGACGTACGGCGAGCCGGAGATCGGCTCCGCGAACAGACCATGCTTGTGGGCGAAGGCGACCGCCCTGGGGCAGCCAGCGCTGCTGCCGACATAGACGTACTGGTCCCAGCCGACGTGAACGAAGAAGTCGTCCCCCGCTTCCAGCCGGCACCATACGCCGTCGCCACGCAGCATCAACCGCACCAGCTCCACGGCATGATCCAGCTGAAGAGGAGCGCCGTCGTGGTAGCCGTTCCGGTCGACGCCGAACAGCTCGACGAGCCCACCGAAGCGTTCGTGGATGTCCGATCCGATGCCCGTGACGATGGGGACCGACGGCTCCCGGATCTGTAGGACGTCCACGCCGGTGTCCTCGGCGAAGGCCGCCACCGTGTCCAGATAGGCGGCCTCGACCGGACCGTAGTCGCTGTCGGTGTCTTCGCGGCCGATGTAATGGCCCCGCTCATTTCGATCAGCCGGGTTGTACTTCGTCACGCGCCAGACGCGAAGCGTCGGAGCCTGGCTCCCCATAGTCACCTCACGATCATGGCAGAACCTATGACGCGGACCGACGGCTCGATGCGCGTGGTTTCCGGGTTCACTGACTGGTTCGAGCGCACTACTTTCGGCAGATGAGTGACTCGCGAGCCAACGCGGGCCGGCGTCAGCATTGCGCCCTATTACTATCCCTTCCATGATCGGTCGCGCTTGATCTCAGTGGGACTTGCCAATGGAGTCTGTGAGACCTGTTGGGCTCGTAAATTCGGTTCGGTGGCTGTGACGTGCGGCTTTGTGCGAGGTCGGCCCAATCAGGGCGGCGACGATCCAAGGTATGGCGGCCTCGCTGGTGTACCTGCTCCTGCGTCAGATCCTGCAGATGCTGACCCAGCTCGCCCGGGACGGCGGCGCGAAGGACGTCGAACTCCTGGTCTTACGGCATCAGGTGGCGGTGCTGCGCCGGCAGGTGCACGACCCGATCTCCAGCCCGCGGACCGGGTGGTGCTGGCGGCGTTGTCGCGGCTGCTGCCTCGGCAACACTGGGCGGCGTTCTTCGTCACCCCGGCGACCCTGCTGCGCTGGCATCGACAGCTGATCGCACGACATTCGACCTACCCACACGCGCGACCCGGCCGGCCACCCGTAGACCGCGAGATCCGGGAACTGGTCCTGCGCCTGGCCGCGGAGAACCCGACCTGGGGGCATCGCCGGTGCAGGGCGAGCTGGCTCGTCTGGGCCACCCGCTCGCGGCCAGCACGGTATGGAAGATCCTGCACCAAGCCGGCGTCGACCCGGCACCCCGCCGAACGGGACCGACCTGGAAGCAGTTCCTGACCGCTCAGCCGCACACCATCTTGGCCTGCGACTTCTTCACCGTCGACACCGTGCTCCTGAAACGGATCTACGTACTGTTCTTCATCGAGCTCGCCACGCGGCACGTCCACGTCGTCGGTGTCACCGCACACCCGACCGGCACCTGGGTCACTCAGCAAGCACGGAACCTGCTCATGAGCCTCGACCAGCGCGCCGACGGGCTCCGGTTCCTGCTCCGCGATCGCGACACGAAGTTCACCGCCGCCTTCGACACGGTCTTCACCGCAGTGGGCATCGACGTGATTCGAATACCGCCACAAGCGCCGAGGGCGAACGCCTACGCGGAACGGTGGGTCGGCACGGTACGGCGCGAGTGCACTGACCGGATGCTCATCGCCGGCGAACGGCACCTGTCGAGCGTCCTGACCGAGTACACCAAGCATTACAACGGCCACCGGCCACACCGATCACTCGGCCAGCGACCACCGAACCCGCCACCGCAGGTCGTTGACCTCAGCAGTGCTCGCGTCCAACGACGCCCGATCCTGGGCGGATTGATCAACGAATACTCGCAGGCAGCGTAGCCCGAATCTGATTTACGAGCCCGACAAGCCGTCGGCGGAACGGGCGACGATCGAGAAGGGCACCCGCGGATGGTATCGCCCGCCGGCGACATGCGGGTGTGCTCAGTAAGGGGGTGCCGCCGCCTCGGGCGGCTTGCCCCGGGCCCGCCGGGCGTCGGCCACCGCCACCGCCAACAGGGCCGCGGCGGCCAGGATCGCGGCGAGCAACGGCGTGGCATGCGGCAGGAACGGTGTCAGCGCCAGCAGGACGAGGATCGCGCGGTCCAGCGACGCCCGGTTGAGCGCGAACGACTCGGCCAGATTTGCATCGCTTATCGCCTCGAACTCCCGCTGCACGGTGGCAAGGTGGGCGTGCGCCGCGGCGATCTTCTCGGCGTCACCGTCCTTCAATGCCTTGGTGACCCTGCCCCGCGCAGCGGCGATTCGCCGGTACGCCTTCGTGCTCTCCTCGCCGAGTTCCCGCATCCGCGAGTGGGCCACCGTGTTCTCGGCGGACGTCACGACCTGGTGCTCGGCGAACTCGGCGCCCTTGGCTCTGGCCGCAGCGCGCAGCTCCTCCAGCTCATCGGCCATCGAGCCTCCCCTGGGCAGGGCGGAGGGCTCCCCGGTGCCGGCCCAGCTGGCGGCCAGGAATCCGCGCACCGCAACCGCCGGGGGTACCGGATCGCCGTCCGGATCGAACCCGCGCAAGTTGACGTACAGCTGCCCGTCCGGGAACCTTTCCAGGTTGTCGTGCGACCACCGCAAGGCCGGCCAGGTCTTGCCCACGCCGCCCGCGCCGCCGATCGCCGAAATCACCACCGTGCCGCGGCGATCGGACCGACCGCCGATCACGCTGTCGAGCTCGAGGAGCTCGCGGACCCGACCGGCGAACGACTGCGGCGACGCCGGCAGCTGGCGGGGCACCGGCAATCGCGGCGGACCGGGACCGACGTCAGCAGCGACGGCGAGCGCCGGGTCGGCGGTCAGGATCCGGTGGTGCAGCTTACGCAGCGGCGGGCCGGGGTCGGCCCACCTCGCTTGCCAGTCTCTGCCGGATCAGCTCGTACCGGTCGAGGGCGTCGGCCTGACGACCGCAGCGGTAGAGCGCGAGCATCAGCTGGGCGGTTAGGCGTTCGTCCAACGGGCGCTCTTCGGCACGCGCGGAAAGCTGACCCAGCAGCCAGTTGTGCCCGCCACGGTTCAGCGCGAGGTCATTGCGATCGAGCTCAGCCGCAAACCGCTCCGCGTCCAAGGCGTTTCGGACGGCGTTCAGCCACGGTGTGCCGAGCGTTTCGAACGCATCCCCACGCCACAGGTCCAGCGCCTGCCCGAGCAGCGTGGCGGCCTCGTCGTCGCCGGCCGAGCGGGCCCGGGCGATCAGGTGGCGGAACCGGTAAAGGTCAACGGACATGGGGTCGACCGTGAGGACGTACCCACTCGACCGGCGCACGAGGCTGACATCGGCGACGCCGGCGAGGGCGCGCCGTAGCCGGTAGAGATAGCCGTAGAGGGTGCCACGGGCCCGCTGCGGGCGACGGTCTCCCCACACCCGCTCCAGCAACTGATCGATGGGTACCGTGCGGTTGGCCTCGACCAGCAGGGCCACGAGCACGCACTGCTGCCGAGCATGGCCGAGTTCGACCAGGGTCCCGTCGATGCGCGCCTCCACGTCGCCGAGCAGGCGGAACTCCACCGGCACCGCGACCACGCCCCAAGTCCTTGGCTAGGCGCCAACCCCCCGAATAGCAGTCTGGCCAGCCAGTTCACGGCTTGCCAAGGGTTCACGGGCGGCCGTGCATCGTCGGATCGATGACACCGCGGCCCCGAATCGAACCGCGGCGAAGTGGACTCCGGCCCCCGTGGCGGACGGTTGGGTGGGGCGCCGACAGCGTGTTCACTGCGGCCGGAGCCGCGACGAGGCAGACGGCACGGCCGCGAGTGCGGAGGCGAGTCGGTGCCCGACGAGGACGGCGAGCTCCTCACGGAGCTCATGGAGGCGCGCCTCGTCGATGCCGCTGTTGATACCTTCGCGGTGAAAGAGGTGGACCAGGTCGTCGGTGCCGACGTTGCCCGAGGCACCTGGAGCGAAGGGGCAGCCGCCGAGCCCGCCGAGGGATGCGTCGAACCGCCGGACCCCCAACCTGATGGCCTCCCAGGCGTTCGCGGCCGCCATGCCGTACGTGTTGTGCAGGTGCAAGCCGACCGGCGTGGCGGGATGCTGGTCCTGGACCGCGCTTACAGCGCGGCGCACCTGGCCCGGGCTCCCGGCGCCGATGGTGTCGGCCAGGTGGATAACCTGGGCACCAAGCCCGACGAGCCGGGCCGCGATCCGGGTGACCTGCTCGACCGGCGTATCTCCGTCGAAGGGGCAGACGAAAGCCGTCGCGATGGACGCCTCGAGTGAGATCCCCGCTGCTGCCAGAATCTCCGTACAGCGTTCGATCCGGTCCAGTGACTCCGCCACCCCGACGCCCGTGTTCGACCGGCTGTGCCCCTCACTCGCCGAGACGACGAAGCGAACATGGCGCGCCCCGGCGGCGGCGGCGCGCTCCGCACCGCGGGTGTTGAACACCAATGTGTGCAGTCGTGCCGGCAGGCCAGCGCCCAACGTCCGAAGCAGCTCGTCGGTGTCGGCCATCTGTGGCACGCGTACGGGGTTGACGAAGGCACCAACCTCCAAGGAGGTCAGGCCAGCCTCCACGAGGCCGGTTGCGAGCCGTGCCTTATCGGCGGTGCGCACCACTGTGGCCTCGTTTTGCAGGCCGTCGCGAAGCACGACCTCGGTGATGACGACGCTGTCCGCCGTTTCGCCCACGTCAGATCACGCCCTGGTCGCGCAGTTCAGCGAGGGCGTCGGCACCGAGGCCGAGCTCGCCAAGCACTGATGCGGTGTGGGCGCCCAGTTCCGGGCCGAGCCAGTTGATGCGCCCGGGGCTGGTCTCAAGCTTGGGGACGATGCCGGGGAACGTAATCTCGATCTCCTCCTCTGCGTCGATGCGCACGCCATGCCGCTGGTGCATGTCGCGCGCCTCGTAGTGCGGATCCTTGGCGATGTCCTCGGCGGTGAAGATCGGCCCGCACGGCACCTGGGCACCCTTCAGCCCTTTGAGCACATCGTGCTGGCGGCGCGCCCCGGTCCACTGGCCGATCGCCTCGTCGAGCTCGTCGACGTGCTCAACCCGCCCGGCGTTGTCGGCCATGCGGGGGTCCGCGGCCAGGTCGTCCCGGCCGACCAGGCGCATGAGGCGCTTGAAGATGGCATCGCCGTTGCCGCCGATCACGACGTACTTTCCGTCGCCACATCGGTAGGTGTTCGACGGTGCGATGCCGGGAATGGAACTGCCGGTGGGACCACGCACCACTCCGAACGCGTCGAAGTCGGGCATCAGCGATTCCATCAGCGAGTAGACCGCCTCGTAGAGCGCGACATCGACCACCTCACCGGTGCCCCGCCGCATTCGCTGCTGGAGACCCATGAGCGCGCCGATGACGGCGTACAGGCCGGCGACGGAGTCGGCCAAGCTCACCCCGACCCGGGTCGGGGGCTGATCGGGGTATCCGGTCAGGTGCCGCACACCGCCAATCGCCTCGGCGACCCCGCCGAATCCGGGGAGGTCCCGGTAGGGGCCGGTCTGGCCATAGCCCGAGATACGCACCAACACGACGTTCGGGTTCACCGCCCGTAGTTCCTCGGGGCCCAGTCCCCACCGCTCCAGCGTGCCGGGCCGGAAGTTTTCCAACACCACCTCGGCTCGCCGAACCAGTTCCAGGGCGATCTCTCGACCTCGTGGGTGCCGCAGATCCAGGGTCACCGACCTCTTGTTGCGCCCCATCACCCGCCACAGCAGGGAAGTGTCCCCGGCGTGCAGCCGCCAGCGCCGCAACTCGTCCCCGGTGCGCGGGCGCTCGACCTTCGTCACGTCGGCGCCGAACTCGGCCATCAGGCGACCCGCGGTCGGAGCGGCGATGAAGTTGCCCAGTTCGAGCACCCGGATGCCCTGCAGCGGCCCCGAGCCGCGCGGCTCGGCTACGACGTCGTCGGGCAGGGCCGCGGTGTCCGTGCTCATGTCTGTTGGCCTCCTGGCCGGGTTCGCTCATCACGCTGGTCGCGCCTCGAAGGCGCGCCGCGTCCGGATTGCGGGTAACCGTTCCAACATCAGACCCATATCGCGGGTCTCAAACCCATATTGCAGGCCGCCTCTCACGGGGTCAAGGGGAGGCGAGCACGAGTCAGGCCGCCGACTGCGGGATGCTTCCCCCCGCACACGTCATCCAGGCGGCCCATCCGGCGCTGCCTTTCCGTCTCGGAAACAGGCTTGCAACGGTTCAGTCACCCACGATGTGGTGTGGCCACGATAGAATCGTCGCCGGCTGGGAGGTGCCCATGACGAAGAGCGCGACCGGTGGCAGCGCCCTACAACCAATCCTGGTGCTGAAGAAGGTGCGTGCCCTTCTGGAGTGCTTCAGTGTCGAGCGGCCCACGCTGACCCTGCAGCAAATCCGCCAGGCCAGCGGACTACCGGCGAGCACGTGTCAGCGGCTGGTGCAGAACCTGGTCCGCGAGGGCTTCCTGGACCGCGACGGGGACGAGTATCGCATCGGGCTGGGCCTGGTTCGCTGGTCCGCACCAGGCACCTACGGGCTGGACCTGGTCCGTCTCACCCGGCCGGTGCTGCAGCAGTTGCGAGACGAAACCGGCGAGACCACCTGTCTGTACGTTCGGGACGGGCCGTACCGGACCGTGGTCGCGCTGGCCGAGACTCGGCACATCGTCATGCGGCTGTTCCGCGTCGGCATGGTCATGGCACTCCACGCCGGATCCGCGGGCAAGGTGTTCCTCGCCTACGACACGGGCGCCTTCCGCGACGCCGTGGCCCATGGCCTGAGCCGGTTCACCCCGGAGACGGTGACCGACATAGACCTCCTCACCTCGCAGATGAAGCAGGTCCGCCGCGACGGATACGCCGCCTCGTTCGAGGAACGCGAGAAGGCCGCGGCGTCGATCAGCGCACCGGTGTTCGGGCTCAGCGGTGAACTGGTAGCGGCCCTCGGCATCGGGGCACCTTCGCAGCGGCTAACCCCCACCGACGTGCCGAGGCTGGCACCGCTGGTGATCGAAGCCGCAGCCGATGCGTCCCGTCGCATGGGCTACGACTCTGGCGTTTCCGCCGCCACCACCGCCTCTCGCTGAACCGGAGCGATGCGGAGTTAGCGCACCAGGTCGAGACCAGCCTGGCCGCCGATGATCCCGGTTGGGACGTCGGCGGCCGCGCCAGCTGCTACTTGACGAACTCGTTCGTGTAGGTCTTGCTCAGGTCGACGTCAGCACCCTTCATCTCCGGATTGCTGACTCGCTGCGTCTCCAGCACCGCCGCCGGGCCGTCGGCCGGCATCTTCCCGTCGGCGGAGAACATCGGCTTCGCGGCGTCGATCGCCTTTGCGTAAAGGTCGACATCGCCACCGGCGTACGACGCGGGCATCTTGGCTGCGATCTCGGCGCCGCTGTGCGCGGCGATCCACTCCAGCGTCCGGGCGATCGCCCGCGACAGCTTGCGAGCGGTTTCCTGGTTTTTCTCCAGCCATGCCGACTTGGCGTACAGGACAGCGCCTGGGAAGGAATGAGTGGCGTAAACGGACTCCACGCCTGCCTCGGTCCGCAGGTCATAGAGCACCTTCAGGTTGCCCGCGCGCCTCTCCACCTGCGAGACCGCCGGGTCAAGCATCACCGCGGCGTCGACCTTTCCCTCTTCCATGGCAGCAACTGCGGTGGGACCGGCACCGATAGCGGTGACGCTGACGTCGGTGGCGGACATGCCGTTCTTAGAAAGCAGGTACTTGAGGAAGAAGTCCGTCGACGAGCCCGGCGAGGTGACTCCCACCACCTTGCCCCTGAGGTCCGCCACCGAGTTGATACTCGACGCCTTCTTCGGCGACACCGCGAGCACGATTCCCGGCAGCTTCAGAATGGTGACAAACGCCTTGATCTCCTGGTGCTTTTGCTGCATCTGGATCGTGTGCTCGTAGAAGCCGGACGTCACCGTCGTGCTGCCACCGATCATGGCCTGCAGCGCCTTGGACCCCGCCTGCAGGTCCAGCAGTTCGACGTCGAGGCCCTCCTCCTTGTAGTAGCCCAGTTGAGCGGCCAGGGTGGTGGGCAGGTAACTCAGCAGCACCTGACCTCCGATTCCGATCGTGACTTTGCTGGTCCCGCCGGAACCCGCTGCGGCCGATGGCGCGGCCGAATTGCAGCCGGCCGTTGCGACCAGCGCGGCAAGGGCGACACCAAGTCCAACCAGTCGAATTCGTCGGATAATGCGCATCGAGGCACCTTTCAACGATTTGTCGCGGACGGTGAGAGCGGAGACGGGGGCTCAGGCGGTCCTGGCCGAGTGCTGCCAACGGAGCAGACGTGCTTCGAGGCGGTTGACCAGTAGGTCGATGACGAGGACCACGAGCATGAGGATGATCATCCCGGCGAATACGCCGGTGGTGTCGAAGACGCCCTCGGACTGGGCGATAACGTAGCCGACGCCCTTGGCCGCGCCGAGGTACTCGCCCACCACGGCGCCGGTGATCGCGAAGCCCGCGCTGATGTGCAGGCTGGAAAAGATCCACGTCAGCGCGCTGGGCAGCAAAACGTGGCGGATCAGTTCCTGCTCACTCGCGCCCAGCATCCGGGCGTTGTCGACCAGAACCCGGTCGACGTCGCGCACGCCCTGGTAGGTGTTGAAGAAGACGATGAAGAAAACCAGCGTCACACCGAAAGCGACCTTGGACCAGATTCCCAGCCCGAACCAGAGCAGGAAGATCGGCGCCAGTACGACCCGGGGCAACGCGTTGAACATCTTCAGGTACGGATCGAGCACCCCCGCCACAAGTGACATCCGCGCCAGCACGAATCCGACGATCAGTCCGAGCGCCGAGCCGATGACGAAGGCGAGCAGCGCCTCCTCCAAGGTGACGTACAGGTCGTCCAGGATGTAGCCGGTCGAGATCCATTCCCAGATCCGCGCAGCGATGTCGGTGGGCTTGGGAAAGAAGAACGGGTCGACCAGCCCCAGCGACGTGAACAGCTGCCAGCCGCCTAGCACTGCGGCGGCCAGTGCGACCTGCAGGCTGTGGATCAGGGGGCGGCGACCACCGCGGCGCCGACGAGGCGGCCCAACCGGCGCCTGGTCGGCTGGCTCCGTCTCTGTGCCGGTGGCGCCTGCAGGTTGGCCTGCCAGCGAAACAGCGGAGCTCGTGACCACGAGAATCTCCTCGGCCTCAGACCGCGAGGGCAGGCGTCCCTTGGGCATAGGTCTTCATCACCTCTTCCTTCAGCTGCGACCAGATTTCTCGGTAGATACGGGTGAACTCCGGCCGTGAGCGGATGTCCATCAGGTCGCGAGGGCGCTCCAGGTCGATCTCGTAGCGACCGACGACCCGGCTGCCCGGCCCGACCCCCAGCAACACGACTTCGTCCGACATGGCGATCGCCTCGTCGAGGTCGTGGGTGACGAAGAGGACGGCCTTCTCGGAGCCCTGCCACAGCTGGAGCAACTCGTTCTCCATCAGCTGGCGGGTCTGGACGTCCAGCGCCGAGAAGGGCTCGTCCATCAGCAGGACGTCCGGGTCGACGATCCACGTCTGGGCGACCGTCGTGCGCTTCCGCATGCCACCGCTGAGCTGGTAGGGGTAACGGTTGCCGAAGCCTTCCAGCCCCACCCGCCGGAGCCACTCGCTGGCCTTCTCGTTGGCTTCCTTAGCCGCGACTCCGCGCATCCGCAGACCCAGCGTGACGTTGTCCCGAACGGTCTTCCAGGGAAGCAGGGCGTCCTGCTGGAACATGTAGGAAGCGCGGCGGTTCAGCCCGCGCAACGGCTCTCCGAAGCTGAACACCTCGCCGGCCGACGGCCGCAGCAGCCCTGCCGCCATGTTGAGCAGCGTCGACTTCCCACAGCCGGTGGGTCCGACGATGGAGACGAACCGTCCACGCGGGATCGTCAGGTCGACGTCACGGACGGCCACATACTCGCCTCCCGCCGGAGTGTCGAAGCGGCGTGTGCAGCCCTTCAGCTGCACCGCAGGCGCACCGTCGGTCATACGGCTCCCTCCAGGTGGCTCGGTGACGGTCAGCGACCCCACCACCACCGGTACGGGCGCCACGTGGGACTGCCGCCCTCGGGAGATCAGCACCCGGATCGACGACTGGCGCGCCGACTCCGCATGGTGGGTTCCTGAACCACTATGTGACCCAAACCATAGGGCCCGCCCTGCGGGCGGCGCAAGGCCTTGCGGCGTCGAAAGATGTGGTGTGCACGAGCCTGAGGGCGGGCTCGCCACGCCGTTTCGGAAATGCCCCGGTACGCCAGAGCCCGCGTAGCGAGTCTCCGCCCGGCAATGTGGGTCGGGCCCTCGCTCGCTGTCCTTCGCGTCCTTGCTCGGGAACCGAAGGATCATTCAGACGGTGGCCGCTCTCCCGTCTCCACGACACGCCGCATCTACAGAGGATGGGCCGCGGCCGTTGAACGCCGAGGTTAACGACAAGCTCACGGCCGGTGGAATGGTCAGGACCGTCCACGCGCCGAGATAGATCTTGTCGCCGTCCATGACGGGTACGGGAACGTTCGGATCGATCGGATCCGACGACGGGTCGTTGAGGTACGTGCCGTTGGACGATTCCAGGTCGACCACCGCCCAGCCGTCCGGTTGGGCGACCAGCAGCGCGTCACGCGGGTCACGCCGACATCATGCGCGAGCAGCACGACGGGGCGATCGGCTTGCGGCGGGAGAACACCAACGTCCCCCACGACCATGACTGGCCGGCGTACGTCACCAAGCTGACGAAGCTCTCTGACCAATTCGAGTAGCCGCCCGGTCCGTCGATACGACGGTGAGGTACGCATCCGCTTACCTGCATCAAGGGTGTGCGTCAACGAGGTGTTTCGAGTACTGACCAGGTGGTTTTGGGCGTGGTCCATTTTCCTCCCCGCCCCCGATGGGTGCTGTAGACCGCCTGCGGGTGGTCGGGTCAAGGGCCGCGCGTGCGCGGTCGCGGAGCGACGCCGTAGGCGCCCTTGACGCGGCCGGCGGTGGGCGGATGATCAGGCGCCGGGGGCGGGGGAAGAGGTTGGCGGGAGCGGTGTTGGTGTGCGGGGTGGGCGGCTCCTCGGGCGGTGGCTGGTGGGGTCCCTGGTGGTGGTGCGGGGTGTGGGCGGGGGCAGCCAGGCTTACCTATGGCCTTCGGGCACGAGTTGGCTGAGCCCGAGACATGATGATCGATTGGGTGACCCCCGCCCGGCGGGGGTGCGGCCGCTCAGTCTCATAGGGCCGTCCGCGGCGCCGATGGCCGGCGGGGACGCGGTCTGACAGCGGATTGGCGGGAGCTGGCCGCGGTTGGTACCCCATCGCGATGACTGTTTGCCGGTCCACGTCCACATCCCCGGACGTCACCGGGCGGCCACTGCGGACGACGAGGTGGGTTGGCGGGTGATGGTGAATGCGTCATCGCCGAGGTCGGTGAGGATGTGCACGGCGTGGCGGACGATGCGCCGGGCCTGGGACAGCGCGGCCCGGTTGCCGTCGTAGCGTTCCCGCACCGAGGTGTAGTAGCCGTGAGCCGGGGCGTGGCTTCGCGCGGAGGTCTTGGCCGCCTCGAACAGCAGCCAGCGCAGCACCTCGGGCCCTTGCCGCGACAGCCGGCCCGGGCTTCGTTTGCTGTCCGAGGAGCGCACGGTGATGTCCAGGCCGACGAACCTCACCGCCTTGCGGGAGGCTGAGAAGCGGTCCGCGCCGCCGAGCCAGCACACCAGCGCCAGGCTGGTCATCGGCCCGACCCCGTAGATGGCGTCCATGAGCGCCTGCGCCCCGGCCACCTGCCGGGCGGTGGCCACGATCCGCTGGCGCAGCCGGCCAAGATGCTCATCCAGGGTATCCATGACCGACAATGCGGTGTTCACCTGCAGCCGTCCCGCCGGCGACAGCTGCTCCGAGACGATGCGCATCAGCCTCTCGCGGCTGCCGCGAACCACCCCCGCCTGGCCCAGCGCGGTGGTGCCCTGGTGGAAGCAGGTCGCATGGACACGTTGCGCCCACCCGGTGTGCTCGGCCCGCAGGTCGCTGTAGAGCTCCAGGATGGCCCGCCACTCCAGCACCGGTTCGGGCGGGATGTAGCACTCCGGCAGCCTGCCGGCGTCGAGGAGCTCCCGCAGGTGCTTCGCGTCCGCCTTATCCGTCTTGGCGCGCCTCTTAGGTCCGCGCAGCGCGGCGGTGTCGGCCGGCTCGGCCAGGTGCGGATGCACTCCGGCCTTGTGCATCTCCTCCACCACGTATCGCCAGCCCGTGCACCCCTCCAACGCAAACGCCACCGACGTGCTCATGTCGAAACGGGTCAGCCAGGCGGCCAGGCGCTCCCGGTCGGCCGCGGCGATACGGCCCCGCTCCTGCCTGCCCGTCTCCGTCTCGACGTAGTCGAACGTCAACTGGTTCCGGTGGATGTCCAAGCCACCTACGATTGACATCGCGGGACCTCCTCAAGCTCCGTGACCACCGATGTCCAACGCACCGAGAGCCGACTCTCGTCAATGCGTCTGAGCTGAGGAGGCCCCCGCGAAACCGGATCTGTCATTCCTGAAGGAGTGGGGCCGTGTCAACCCTTTTTGGTCGGACTGCTGCGACCGGTTTGTGCTGATTCCCGGCTCGGTGCAGGCAAACGCCGGTAAGGGGTCGGGGTCAAGGCTCGACCGGAGGTCGACCGCGTCAGCGGCTTGGTCTTGACGCCGATCCCGTGCGGCGCAGAATCGGTGCGCCGGGAGACACAC
>NZ_JAEVHJ010000004.1:0-87500 GCF_016802855.1 Micromonospora sp. ATA51
AGCCCGGTGCGGGGACGACCCGCACGCCGGGTTCGGCGGGCGGGGACGAGAAAACCGGCAGCCGAAACGCTGCACGGCGTCTCGTCCCCGACCCAACAGATTCAGGCGTTGGACCGTACCCAGCCGAGCCTGCCGCTCAAGCCCGGCCGGGCCGGCACGATGACCCACGACTACAAACGGCATGGCACCACGACCCTGTTCGCCGCGTTGGATGTGCTGACCGGCAAGGTCATCGGCAAGTGCTTCGCCCGGCACCGCCATGACGAGTTCCTGCGCTTCCTGCGCACCATTGACACGTCGGTGCCCCGCAAGCTGCAGATCCACATGATCGTGGACAACTACGGCACCCACACCCACCCGAACGTGAAGGCCTGGCTGGCCAAGCATCCACGCTTCCACCTGCACTTCACCCCGACCAGCTCGTCCTGGCTGAACATGGTCGAGCGCTGGTTCGCCGCACTGACCGACAAGATGATCCGCCGTGGCGTGTTCCGCAGCGTGGATGACCTCGTCACCGCGATCGAGGAGTACCTGCGGGTACACAACGACGACCCGAAGCCGTTCGTGTGGACCGCGACCGCCGAATCGATCCTCGCCAAGGTCCGACGTGGACGCGTCACCCTCCAACAACCGGCTAGTCAAAACTGAGACGGAACACTAGCAGCTCACGCGGACGTCCTTCAGGCGCCGGTCGCGGCCGGCCAGCCGGCGTGCTCCACGGCCCAGGCCAGGACGTGGTCGCGACCTCCTCCCACCCCTTCTGCGCGGGCAGCAGGTGCGCCATGCCTTCGTATTCCTTGATCTCGGTGATGGTCTTCGACGACTTGTAGTGCTTGGCGTTGGACCGCTGCACGCTCGGCGGCATGAGGTGGTCCTCGCTGCCGGAGACGAACAGCAGCGGCGCCCGGTTGTCGTTGTGGTAGTCGACGTGGATGTCCTGCGGGCCGGGCTGGAAGTTCGCCAGCACGCTGTTCCAGAGGATCCGCCCAGATGCCGGGATGTGGTACCGCTGGTAGAGCTCGAGGGACTCTTCCTCGGTAAAGGTGTTGGCGAACGTGTACTTCCACTGCTCGGGCGTCAGGCCGACGCCCTTGTGCCGGTTCGCCGGGTTCTTCAGCACCGGGAACGTCGACTTGATCTGGGACAGCGGCGTGACGAGCACGCCCTCGGTCGCCGCGGAGTTGAGTGCCACGCCCGCGGCGCCGAATCCGTGGTCCAGCAGGACCTGCGTGAACGCACCGCCCGCGGAGTGGCCGATGATGATCGGCGGCTCATCGAGGGCGCCGACCACCGACTCCAGGTGCGAGATGATCGCCGGGGCCGTCACCTCCCCGATCGGCGTCGGGTCGGCGTTGAGTGCCTCGACCTCCACCTCGAACCCTGGGTAGGCGGGCGCGATGACGTGGTAGCCGGCCCGCTGGTAGCGGTCGATCCAGTGTTCCCAGCTGCGCGAGGTCACCCAGAAGCCGTGGACGAGAACGATGGTCTTCATGCGGGGGCGGCCTTTCCGGCGAGGTACTCGATCTGCTGAGTTACACCTATTAGACCGAATAGCTCGGCGAAATGTGACAGGAACGAATCAGGCGGAGCACCCCACCCGGCGTGTCACCAACACGGTGAACCTTCTCGGTCAGCGCACTGTCGATCACCCCGGCACGGCCGGGCTTCGGGCTGTCGTAGGCCGTTCAAAACAGAGTCAGGCCCATTCGGGCGTACGGGCCGTGCCACTGCAAACCCGGTGGCACGGCCTACGGGTTCTTTTGCATCAAGTCGGTGGCAATCGCGACGGCCGCAGGGGCCGGGGTGGTGCGTACCTGGTGAATGCCGGTGGCATGGGCGCGTCGGTGAAGGTGCGTCCAAGGTCCAGGACGAGTTGGTACGGGTCGCCGAGCCCACGGGCGGTCTCGTTCAGGGTTCGGGGACTGGTGTCCGGCCAGCGACCGGTGTGGATGCGGGTGAACAGGGTGCGGAGCATGGCGATCTCCTCCGCCGCGCTGAAGGAGCAGTGCCCACCCCGGTTGACGTAGAGCTGGCGCAGCATGTCAGGGTTCCCGGCACGACGGACCTGCTCGGCGTACCAGCGTTCCTGGTGTGGCGGCGCGCCTCCGTCGCCGAGGGTGTGCATGGTGATCACCGGCACCGGGGTGCGGCCCTGTGGGACGGCGATGTGGTGCATGTAGTCGACCGCAACCGGGTCGGCGGCGATCCGAGGTGCGGCGGCGAGCCGGTCCAGGTCTGCCCGCAGGTTGAGCCCGGCCGTCCGGTACGCCTGCTCGACCTGGCTGGTCTGGGCGGATCGGGTTAGTTGACGCCGGTAGTCGACGCCGACGTTGGAGGACGGGTTGCCGCCGGCCCGCCGCTCCAGGTCCAGCCGTCCCGGCGGACCGTAGCCCAGGGTGTACGCGTACTGCAGCCACTCGGCCTGGTTGTGGATCTGCTCGACCGGGTCGGTTGGTCGTGGCTCGTGCGCGGAGTACCAGCCGGTGACGTTGCTCAGCGCGGCGGCCAGCGCCAGCCGCGCCTGCCCGTGCTTGGTGGTGAGCGCCTGCTGGATCGCGTCGGTGAGGGCCCGGGCGCCGCCGGTCGGGTCGTCCGGGTGTACCAGGTCGATGTCCTGGTCCGGCGCGAGCAGGGTGCGGATCGCGAACAGTACGTCCAGCCCGGAGTTGAAAGTGGCATGGGTGTCGTATGCGCCGCACATCGTCGCCACCCCGGCGAACCGCTGCGGGTGACGCTCGGCGAGTTGGGTCGCGATCCCCGCGCCCATCGACTGCCCGGTGGCGACTGTGTGCCGCGGCGCACCCACGTTGGCGTCGAACCAGTCCAGTAGCGCGATCTGGTCGTGCAATCCACGTTCGACCGCGTAGCCGAAGCCCTCGTCGGCGAACTGGGATGCGGCCAGGGCGTACCCGTGGTCGAGCAGCCATGCCTCGGTCTCGGACCGGTCCGGCGGCCTGTTCGTCAGCCCGATCCCGAACGACGGGAAGCGTCTCTGGTTTCCTATGTGATCCTCAGCGAGCCGGACTCCCTGCCGGTACTTCCGTCCCGGTGGGTGATCGGGGTGGCGCGTACGTGGCGGTGGAAGCCGCGGCCGAGGACGGCCCCGCGGACCCGGTGTGGGTGTCGCTGGGCGGTGGTGGGAACCGTGTGCGGCACCTGGCGAACCGGCCCTGACGGCTGGGTTTCCTGGGGTGTCCGTCCCGCCGGACGCTTGCCGGCAGTTCCCGGTGGGGGTTCTGCCGGGGCGGGAACCTGCCGTCGCAAGGGCAGCAGGCGTGAAGTCTTGACCGTTGCAGGTCGGACCTGCCTCGGGGTAGGTGCGGTCTTGCGTCGATCCCGCACCGGCCTGATCGTGGCGGTTGGGGTTGGTCGACGCGGCCGGCGCCGGACGGGTGTGTCGGTGGCTGTCCGGATCGCGGTGTTGCCGTTACGGTCGCGGCGGGTTTTGGCCTGGTTGGCCAGGCCCCGGGCGGCGATCCGCTGCGCGGCGGCGTGGTCACGGTCCAGTGACAGGCCACACGAGCAGGTGGCCCACCGGCACCCGGCCACGCGCCCCTGCGGTGTTTTGACGTGTTTGACCACAGCCCCGCAGCGGGGACAGCCCGACGATGTGCCACGCGCCGGGACAGTGACCACGGCGATGCCTGCTTTCGCGGCAAGGTGGGCGATGGCGGTGAACACGGTGCCGCGCACCGCACCAGACAGTCGCCGGTTGAGGCTGCGTGACCGGCCACCGGCCTCGAGCGTGGCGAGGTCCTCGACGTAGATGGCGGTGGCGCCGACCGCGGTCGCGTGGTCGACGAGCCACCGCGCCGCCGACCAGGCAAGAGCCTTGTTGAGATGCCGGATCCGGGCGCACACCGCCGAATGCTCAGCCTCCAGGACGGCAAGCTTCGCGGTCAGTTCCGGGTCGGCGGGGACGTGGGTGGGCCGGCCGTCACGCAGCCGCGCCAGATGGTCGGCTTTGGTGTGGAGGTGTTCGCGGTGGCGGCGTAGCCGCACCAGTTTCGCCGACACCCCGGTCGCGTCGAACCGCAACGGACGCCCCCGCACCACCACCGAGCCCTCCTCGAGGTCGGCCACGGTCGCGGTCAGCAGGGTGTTCACACCCCAGTCGACACCCAGCGCCCGAGCGTGACCGTCCACCGGCGGCGGGGTGCGCGGGGTCTGCCAGGGCAGGTCGACCCGCACCTTGCCATCGCGGGGCCGCAGCGTCGGGCTGCACACCTTCACCCGGGCGGGCACCGGCGCCGGCAGCACCAGGTCGAAGGCGTGCCACACCCAGTCGCGGTACGAGGCCGGTGCCGCGCACATCGGAAGCTGCGACCACACCCGCACGATGCGGTCGTCGACCCGGTCGACGACGACCTGTTGCCGGTCGGCCGCGGCGAGGCTCACCTGCCGCGCCACGACCGGCGGACCCTCCAGCTCACACAGGTCCACCGGCAGCCGCCCATGCCTGCCGAGATATGCGGTGATCTGCCGGGTGCGGTTGCGGATCGTCGCGTTGTCGGTGCCCTCGGGTAACTGCGCACGCAACGCCGACCATTCCTCACCGGTCCGGGCGAACGGATCGGCCGGCCACGTCGCGAGCAGCGCGGCAACGACCGCACGACGGTGGCATCCCAGACGCAAAGCGCGGGCGGCTTCCTCCTCCGCGATCCGACGAACCCGGTCCGACACCACCACACCCGCCGGCGCCACCGCACCCCAACCGAGCCGGCGCAAAGCCATCCACCCGCTGCTCGGCAGACGCCTCCCATCAACCCCGACGCCACCACCAAACACCGCAAGATCGGCATCCGACCAGTGCGCCGCGATCACCCCGTCGGCCATGCCCCGAACCAGGTCCGCCAGCCACCCCACCCGGTCGGCGAACACCCGCCCAGCCACAGGCCTCTGAACTCCGGGTGCGTCGGGCTTACCACCGCACAACGCCCGGTACGCGGTGCACGTCGCGGTCGACGTCAACCACGCACCAGCCACTACCCCACGCCCCTACCCGCAGCTACCAACAGTCGACGCTCCACCATACGGGACCGGATCCCGCAAATCCGGCCGGCGAGCACGGCCACCAGCGAACCGAAACACCACATAGGATCACTTAGCCAACCAGCCAGCAGTGGCACACCCTTCCGGGAGGTACCCGTGGCTGTACAGCACGAGTGTGCCGTTCCAGCTCTGCGGCAGTTCCACCCGGAAGTCGGCGCCGTCGATGGTCCCGGTGATGGTGCGCCGACCCGATGCCGTCGTCGACGCCGCGCTGACGGCGACCGGGGGAACGGCCATGCCGCCGGCGGCTACCAGGGCGGCCGTCAGAGTCAGCCGTCGGGTCAGAGTACGTACCGCTCGCCGCATCCCCTGCTCCTTCCGTCGTCGCAGGTTCAGGCGTAGAGGGAGCGGCCGGTTTCCAGCAGTGACTTCAGGTCGCTGAGGACCTCCGCCCAGCCGCCACCGGCGCTTTCGATCTCGCCGTTGACCTGGGCCAGGGTCTGTGGCGCGCCGGCCAGCTCATGGGTCACGGTGAGCGAGGTGACACCGTTGTGCTGCTCGGCGATCTCGTATGTCAGCCGAGTGGCCGGCTCGTCCAGCCAGGTGGGCCGCCAGGTCTGAACCAGCTTGAACGGCGGGTCCACCTCGACCACCTCGCCCTCGACCGGCACCTCCGGCATGCCCGCCTGCTGGTGCTCCTCGATGGCGAGGGCCCGGTATCGACCGCCCGGCCGCAGGTCGTATTCGGCGATGCCCTGGTAGCCGTACTTCTGGGTCCACTCGGGCTTGGTGATCGCGTCCCAGATCGCTTGGGGTGTGGCCTTGATGTACACCCGGTAGACCTTCGTGGTCCCGGCCGTCGTCGTGGTGGTCATCGGTTCTCCTCCGGTTCGTCGCGTTCGAGCTCAGCCTTGAGGTCCAACAGCGCCGCGGCGTGGCCCTCGGTGTACTTGTCGATCCACCGGTCATGGATCAACCTGATCGGCACCGGGTTGAGGAAATGCAGCTTCTCCCGGCCCCGCCGTCGAGTGACCACGAGACCGGCGTCCTCGAGCAGGCGCAGGTGCTTCATGACACCGAAACGCGTCATCGCCAGCTCGGCCTCCAACTCCGTCAACGTCTGGCCGTCGCGGACGAAGAGGCGATCGAGCAGGGCACGTCGCGTCGGATCGGCGAGCGCCTTGAACACCAGGTCGTCGTCGCTCACAGGAGCCAGAATAGGTGACCGAATGGTCACATGTCAACGCCCGTACCCGAGGACGCCGCACCGACCGGACGACCATGCCGAGACAGCCCTTGACCGCAGGACGTGATCGGCTTAGCTTCATCAATCAGCAAAGTCTCTTTACGATTCGCTCCATTCCTCGTGGGAGTGCCGATGCGATCTCTCCGTCACCGCCGCCTCGCTGCTCTGGTCGCCCTGGCGACCGTGCTGGTCACCGCCGCCCCACCGACCGCCGCGAGCGCGGGTGAAAGCCCGAACCGCCGTGCCGGCTTCCACCGGGTCGGCTACTTCACCCAGTGGGGTATCTACGGCCGGGCCTTCCCGGTCAAGAAGCTCGACACGTCCGGGGCGGCAAGCCGTCTCACCCACGTCAACTACGCCTTCGGCAACGTGAGCGAGGACGGGCGCTGCTATGTGGACGGCGGGCCGGGCGAGGGCGACGCCTGGGCCGACTACCAGCGTCCGGTCCCGGCAGAGGAGAGCGTCGACGGGGTTGCCGACGCCTGGGGCGAACCGCTCAACGGCAACTTCGGGCAATTGGCCAAGCTCAAGGCCAAGCACGCCGACCTGAAGGCGCTGATCTCGCTGGGCGGCTGGACCTGGTCGACGTACTTCTCCAACGCCGCCCGCACCGACGCCTCCCGCAAGGCCTTCGTCGCCTCCTGCATCGATCTCTACCTGAAGGGGAACCTGCCGGCCCTGGACGGTGGCAGCGGCGGCCCCGGTGCGGCCGCCGGCGTCTTCGACGGCATCGACCTCGACTGGGAGTGGCCGAACTGGCCGGGCGAGCCCGGCAACGTGATCCGCCCCGAGGACCGGCAGAACTTCACCAAGCTGCTCGCCGAGTTCCGCCGGCAGCTCGACGCGTACGGCCGGCAGACCCACAAGCACTACGCGCTGACCGCTTTCCTGCCGGCCAGTCCGGCGACGATGGACGCCGGGTACGAGGGTCGCAAGATCTTCCGGTACCTGGACTTCGCCACCGTGCAGGGGTACGACTTCCACGGCGCCTGGGACGCGGTGACCAACCAGCAGTCGGCGCTGCGCGTGCCGACGGGAGCGCCGGACAACCCGGACTTCTCCGCTGAGGTGGCGATCGACGGCTGGATCGCCCGGGGTGCACCGCGCGACAAGCTGGTCCTCGGCATCCCGTACTACGGTCGGGGCTGGACCGGCGTCACCGGTGGTGGAAACGGCCTGTTCCAGCCCGCGGCCGGGCCCGCGCCGGCCACCTTCGACGCCGGGTACGAGGACTACCGGCAGCTCAAGACCCTGGCGGGCAATAGCTTCACCGTCCATCGCGACCTGCGTGCCGGGCACGCCTGGCTGTTCGACGGCACCACGTTCTGGACCTACGACGATCCGGCGGTCGTGCTGCAGAAGACGCTGTACATCCGGCGGGCCGGCCTGGCCGGAGCCATGGCCTGGTCGTTGGACGGCGACGACGACAACGCCACCTTGACCAGGACGATCAGCCTCGGCCTCGCAACGCCTTGACGTTCTCTCCGCCCTGAGGGGTGGAGGCTCCCTCCCAGCGTCCCCCGGGCGAGTATGTTGATCGCTGGGTTGACGTCCCGGTCGTGCACCGCCCCGCACAGGCAGGTCCACGACCGGACGAACAGCTCGGCCCAGACTCAGGTGTGCATCTGCCTCACGTTTCGCAAACACCTGAACACGCATCCATGCCTGCATAAACTCGCGCTTGGGGGGCGGGCATGAGTGCGATCGCTGAATTCTTCGTCGGTCTGGGGCCGCGAGGTCGCTCACTGTTGCCGCCACGGGTTCACGGGACGCTCCGTATTGATCTTGTCGACCAGGACTGCACCAGCCACTGGTATGTGGACATGACGGCGGCGGACAGGGTGTTGGTGACCCGCGACAGCAGGCCCGCCGACGCGGTGCTGACCACCACTCACCGCTTGCTCGAGCGCTTGGTGTGCGGGGACCAGTCGGCAATAGCCGCGCTGCTCCGCAACGAGGCAACATTCGCCGGGGACACCCGCTTGATCCTGGCCTTCCGCCGGTTCTTTCCGTCGCCCGCTGGCACCCGCGACCCGCGGGAGGTGGCGCGACAGCATGCACTGCACGGGCAGGCATGGCGGGAGCGCCTGCAGACACGGATCTCGTGAGTGCCATGGGCAGACCTATCAGCATGCTGGACGGCAACACCTTCCTGGTCTGCGACGACACGGGAGACATCGACGCCTCACGTAAGGTGCCGACAGGCCTGTTCTCCTATGACACCCGGTTCTTGTCCAACTGGCGGTTGAGCATCAACGGGGAGCGGTTGCACGCGCTGTCCGTCGACGACGTCCGGTACTTCGAGACCCGGTTCTTCCTCGTTCCCGGAGAGCCGACCCACTACGTCGACGCGAAGGTGTCCGTCATCCGGAACCGCACGATTGGCGGCAGTTTCACCGAGGACCTCGCGGTCCTCAACCACGCCGATCACGAGGTGGACCTGACGGTTCGGCTGGACATGGCGTCCGACTTCGCGGATATCTTCGAGATCAAGAATCCGCAGAGCAAGAAGGCGACTGTGTCGGCCACCGTGGAGGAGAAAAAGCTACGGCTGCGCTACCGCCGGGACCGGTTCCACCGAGAGACGGTGATCTCCACCTCGGCCGACGCGCAGATCGACTCCGGTGGGATGACCTTCCGCATCCGTGTTCCGGGCCAGTCTGAATGGCAGACACAGCTGCGCGTGCAAACCCTGGTGCTCGGTGCACACGAGCGGGACTTCCGCGACAGCCTTGAACTGCGCCACGTGCGTAATCCAGACGAGCTCGACGAGCAACTACGCGAATGGATGGCAGCAGCCCCACGGCTGTCGTGTGACAGCCTGGACATCGTCTCCACCTACAGGCGCAGTTTGGCGGACCTGGCGGCGCTGCGCTACTCGTCGATCACGATGGCGGCAGAACTGGTCGCCGCCGGGCTGCCGTGGTTCATGACCGTCTTCGGGCGCGACAGCATCTTCACCTGCCTGCAGGCTCTACCGTTCACCCCGCAGCTGACCCCGACCACCCTCGGCACCCTTGCCTACGGGCAGGGCAGCCGGATCGACGACTTCCGCGACGAGGAACCGGGCAAGATCCTTCACGAGCTGCGCTATGGCGAGTCCGCGGGGTTCGCCGAACAACCACACTCGCCGTACTACGGCGCTGCGGACAGCACCCCGCTGTTCGTGATCCTGCTCGACGAATACGAGCGGTGGACCGGCGACGACACCCTCGTACGCGCCTACGAGTTCGAAGCCCGCGCAGCCTTGTCCTGGATCGACACCTACGGCGACCTGCTCGACACCGGCTACATCTGGTACCAGACCCGCAATCCTGACACCGGCCTGGCCAACCAGTGCTGGAAAGACTCCTGGGATTCCATTTCCTATCGCGACGGCCGACTACCGCCGTTTCCGCGGGCCACCTGCGAGCAGCAGGGCTATGCGTACGACGCCAAGATGCGGGGGGCCCGTCTGGCCCGCCTGTACTGGAACGATCCCGCCTTCGCCGAGCGGCTGGAGCGGGAAGCCGCCGAGCTCAAAGACCGGTTCAATCGCGAGTTCTGGATAGCCGACGGCGAGTACTACGCGCTCGCCCTCGACGCCGACGGCGGCCAGGTCGACGCCCTGTCCTCCAACATCGGCCACCTTCTGTGGAGCGGCATCGTCGACGAGTCCCGGGCCGGTAGGATCGCCGAGCTCCTCCTCGGCGACCGCCTGTTCTCCGGCTGGGGTGTGCGCACCCTCGCCACCGACTGCGCCCGCTACAACCCCGTCGGCTACCACGTCGGCACGGTTTGGCCCTTCGACAACTCCATCATCGCCTGGGGCCTGTGGCGCTACGGCTACCGCCGAGAGGCCGCAACAATCTGTGAGGCCATGTTCGACGCCGCCCGGCACTTTCAGGGCCGGCTACCCGAAGCCTTTGCCGGCTACCCACGAGTCCGCACCAGATCTCCCGTGCAGTATCCGACGGCATGCAGTCCCCAGGCCTGGTCGGCCGGGACTCCCCTCTTGCTGCTGCGCGTCATGCTCGGCCTCGAACCACACGACGAACACCTCATCATCGATCCAGAGGTACCCGCCGGCATTGGACGAGTCGAACTCCTCGACATCCCCGGGCGATGGGGCAAGATCGATGCCCTCGGACGCAGCCGCACACCGGACGACGATTCTGAACAAGCAACGAGCCGGAACGGCGCCGGGGCCCTCACCGAAGGCAGACGCGGGGCCTGAACCAGATGATGTGCTCGGCATTCGCACAGGGCGCACGGGGTTACCGCAGCGAGACACCAGCAACCGACGCCTCTCGCCGAATCCCACGGGTGGAGGAGCCCGCGGCAAGCCGCCGGATGCCGCTACCAGGCTCCTCCACCACCACTGGCCTCACTACCCGGCCGTCAACCACATCGGGGGTAACGAGTCCCTCCGGCACGACTGGCACAGCCAGCCATCCCGCCTCCGGCGTGGGTCGGTGTGCAGGCGTCAGTGCCCGCGGTAGAGCGCTTCGACATCGTCGGCGAAGTGGCGCTGCACAACCTCTCGCCTGATCTTCAAAGTAGGGGTGAGTTCTCCGTCGGCTTCGGTGAGGTCCCGCGGCAGGATGCGGAAGGTCTTGACCTGTTCGGCCTTGGACACCGTCTGGTTGGCGCTGTCCACGGCGCCCTGGACCGCCGCACGCAGCTCAGCGTTGTCCTGCAGCTCGGCGACCTGTGCGTCCGGGTGGCCGTGTCTGACCCGCCACCGCGACCACGCCTGGGGGTCGATGGTGACCAGCGCCGCGACATAGGGGCGGTCGTCGCCGACGAGCATGCTCTGGCTGATCAGCGGGTGCGTGCGGATCTTCTCCTCGATCGGCGCCGGGGCGAGATTGTTCCCCGTCGCGGTCACGATGATCTCCTTTCTGCGTCCGGTGATGCGTAGGAAGCCCTCGTCGTCGAGACTGCCGAGATCACCGGTGCGCAGCCATCCGTCTGCGGTCAACGTGTCGCTCGTGGCCTCGGGGTTGTTCCAGTACCCGGCGAAAACGACGTCCCCGCGGACGAGAACCTCGCCGTCGTCGGCGATGCGGACCTCCACGCCCGGCAACGGGCGGCCGACCGTGCCGATCTTCATCGCCGAGGGCCTGTTCGCCGTCACCGCCGGGGACGTCTCGGTCAGCCCGTACCCCTCCAGCGGGGTGATGCCGGCGCCGCGAAAGAAATGCCCGAGCCGCTCCCCCAGTGGCGCCCCACCCACGATCGCCGTACGGCATTGTCCGCCAATCGCGGCGCGCAACCTGCGGTACGCCACGACATCACACACCGCGCGCGCCACCCGCCACAGCACTCCCGGGCCCCGCGGCGTGTCCATCGCCCGGCTGTACCGCACGGCCACGGCATCGACGACGGAGAACAGCCGTCCCCGGTGCGCGTCTTCGGCTTTGCGCCGGGCCTGGTTGTACATCTTCTCGAACACCCGGGGTACCGCGAGGATGAACGTCGGGCGGTACTTCCGCAGCTGGTCCAGCACCCCGGCAGCGGTGGCGCTGTGCACCATGGTCGCCCGCCTGTACACCATCCCAACTTGAATGAGCCGGGCGAACGCGTGCGCCAGCGGCAGAAACAGCACTGTCGACGCACCTGGACGCAACAAATCCGGCAGCACCGCGGCGGCACCCCTGACGTCGCAGAGAATGTTGTGGTGGGTCAGCACGCAGCCCTTTGGACGGCCCGTCGTGCCGCTGGTGTAGACGATGCTGGCCAGGTCACCGCCCGACACCGCCCGACGCCGGGCCTCGACCTGCATGTCGTCGACCATGCGGCCGGCACCCGCCAGGCCGATCAGGTCCCCGGCGTCGATCTGCCAGATTCGGCCCAGGGCAGGGAGCCTGTCATGCAGGCCGGCGAGCAGCGCGCCTTGCCCGCTGGTCTCGACCACACACGCCACCGCACCCGAATCCGACAGGATCCACTCCACCTGATCGGCGCTGGAGGTGTCATAGACGGGAACGGTGATCGCCCCGATGGACCACAGGGCGTAGTCGACGAGGGTCCACTCGTAGCGGGTGCGGCTCATCAGCCCCACCCTGTCGCCGTGACCCACACCGGCCGCGATGAATCCGCGCGCGATGCTGAGGACATCGTCGCGGAACTGCAGACAGGTCACCGGCACCGGACCGCCCTGCACTGACCGACTCGCCGGCCATGACCGGGGAACCGGATCCGGGCGGACGAATTGCACAGCGTCAGGGGCCTTTCGGGCGTTCTCCCACACCATCTCGGCCAAGCCGGGCATCCCCGTGCCGCTGACCGTCGGGTCCGCCGTCACGTCCTGCACGTCCGCTCCTTCGCTCGCTGCACCGTGACTCAACCGGCACCGAGTCATCATGACCTGATGAGCAGCTCAGCCGGGGTAAACCCGCGAACTTGACCAACACTGCGAACGCCAGCGGTGGATATCGGGCCCGAGGGCCGTCGAACCGTCCGTCATTCCAGACTCTCCCGACCACCTCGGCGCCCTCGGCGATGGCGGGGCGAAGGCCTACGAGGAGCCAGCTTGCGTGGGCGCTCGCTGGCGGATCCGCAAACGGACGTTCGTCGAAGCCTCGTGCTCGTCTCCCAAACTGGAGCCGGCCTCGCCGCGCCCACCTTCCGTCGCCGAACAATCACTCTAGGATGCACTCGTCGACGTCGGAGTAGGTGATCGCGGTGAGCACGACCGATCCTGCCGCCACTGCGGAAGTGGTCCCCGAGTCCGTCGCACCGGCTGCGCCTGAGCAGGCCGCGCCACCCGCGGGCGCTGGTCCGGCGCCACCGCCGCGCGACCGGCGGATCGGCTCCGTCGAGGTGCTCTTCGTGGTCCTCATCCTCATCGGCGTCCTGCATCGGCAGCTCGGCGGCCTGATGGCCGACCCGCGTCTGCAGACCTGGCTGACCGTGTTCGTGTCGGTGATGGTGCAGGCCGTGCCGTTCCTCGTCTTCGGCGTGGTCCTCTCGGCCGTCATCGCGGTGTTCGTACCCCGGTCGATCTGGGCCCGGGCCCTGCCCCGCCACCCGGCGCTCGCGGTTCCCGTCGCCGGCGTCGCCGGCGTGGTGCTTCCCGGCTGCGAGTGCGGCTCCGTGCCGATCGCCGGCTCCCTGATCCGCCGCGGCGTGACCCCCGCCGCCGCCCTGGCGTTTCTGCTCGCCGCACCGGCGATCAACCCGATCGTGCTCACCGCGACCGCCGTGGCCTTCCCGAAGAACCCGGAGATGGTCGCCGCCCGCGCCGGCGCCAGCCTGGTCGTCGCGATGCTGATGGGCTGGTTGTGGCTGCGACTCGGCCGCGCCGAGTGGATCCGCCTGCCATCTCGCGCCCACCTCGACGGTCTGCCCCGGATGGCGGCGTTCTGGGCCGCGTGCCGGCACGACATCGTTCACGCTGGCGGCTTCCTCGTCCTCGGGGCGATGGCCGCCGCGACCATCAATGTCGCCGTGCCCCAGACCTTTCTCCACGAGCTGGCGAAGCACCCGGTGCTGTCCGTGCTCGCCCTGGCCGTGCTCGCCGTACTGCTGTCGATCTGCTCCGAGGCTGACGCGTTCGTCGCCGCGTCGCTGTCCCAGTTCTCCCTGACCGCCCGGCTGGCGTTCCTCGTGGTCGGCCCGATGGTCGACCTGAAGCTCATCTCCATGCAGACCGGCATCTTCGGCCGGCGCTTCGCCGCCCGCTTCGCGCCGGCGACCTTCGGCCTCGCCGTGCTGGTCGCGGCCGGACTCGGGACGGTGATCTGGTGAACCGAGGCGCCCAGGCCCTGGTGGTGATGCTCCTCGGCGGTGCCGTACTGCGCGCCACCTGGACCGACGTCTACCTGCGCTACGTCAAGCAGGGCCTGCGGCCCTTCCTGATCGCCGCCGGCCTGCTCCTGGTCACCACCGCGGTGATGACATTGATCTACGAGCTGCGCGACATGCACCGGCCGGCAGACCACCCGGACGACGACGACCACGGCCACGCCCACGGCGGACCGGTCGTGGGCTGGCTGCTGCTACTCCCCGCCTTCGGACTCCTCATGATCGTGCCACCGGCTCTCGGCGCGGACACCGCCGCCCGCGCGGGCTCCGCCCTGACCAGCATCGAGGACACGGCCTACCCGCCACTGCCGCCGGGCGACCCGGCGAAGCTCACCCTGCTCGAGTACGGCTACCGCGCCGTCTACGACTCCGGCCGCACCCTCCGGGACCGCGAGATCCAGCTCACCGGCTTCATCGCCACCGGACCGGACGGCCAGCCGATGCTCGCCCGCATCATCCTCGCCTGCTGCGCCGCCGACGGCGTACCCATCAAGATCGGCCTTCGCGGCGACGTGCCCCGACTGGCGTCCGACACGTGGGTGCAGGTACAGGGTCGGTGGATCCCGCACACCGCCAAGGATCCGGTCAACGACTCCGACATCCCCTACCTCGAGGTCGACATTTGGCAGAAGATCAGCCCGCCCGCCGAGCAGTACGAGTGAACCGGTCGCTGGCACCAGCGGCAGTGCCAAGAACATCGAGAAGGCGCTCGCCGACCTGGTTGGCCGGACGCTGGCCAGCGCGGCCCGCCAATCACGATAGCTCGGCGGCTACTTGAGCTTTCGAGTCGATCGGGCCACGACATCGTCGTACTCCGGGTGCTTACCCAGCCACTCGCCGAGGAAGGGGCAGATTGGCACCACGAGCCGGCCCTTGGCCCGCGCGTCGTCCATCACCGCACGAGCGAGGGTCGATTGAGGCCCCTGCCCTCGAACTCCGGATCGACATCGGTGTGGGTGTAGACGATGATGTTGCCGGTCAGTTGGTAGGTGACCACCCCTGCCACCGCGCCCGCCTGGTCCCGTGCCTCGAACCGCTCCCGCCCTGGCGCGTCTGTCACGGTGAACTCCACCCGACCATCCAAGCACGGCTCCCGCAGCTTGACGTCTGAGGGCGCTCCCCTCGTAGGTCGGAGCCCATCCACCGCCGGGCGCCAGCCGACCTGGACCTGTCTGGCATCGGTCCCACGGCCGCTCCGCCCAGGCCGGCGGCTCGGCAAAAGGCGCATAAGACCGAATCGCGGCGCATCGAGGTCAGAGGCTGAGCCCCCGGTAGTAGCAACGCCGCACGGTCAAGGCGGCGCGATGGTTGTGAAAAGGGGCGCGTCGCCAACCGCCGGCGCGCGGCGACTATCACGCATGGTCGCGGCCGTAACGGGAATCGGAGATCCGCCAGCAGGACTTACGGAGGAGACGCGCCATGACGGACCCATCGCGCAGCGGGTCGAATCGTGCCCGTCCGCCGGAGTCGCCGCTGCAGCCGCATGACGTCGCGCCGACGGGCGGCTTCGCCGTCGTGGAGCTGTTCACCTCCCAGGGCTGCTCGAGCTGTCCTCCTGCGGAGGAAGTGCTGACCGAGATCGAGCGCGACGCCCGGAAGCGGGGACAACCCGTGTTCGCCCTCGGCTTTCACGTCGACTACTGGGACTACCTGGGCTGGCCCGACCAATTCGCCGACGTGGCGTACAGCGCGCGGCAGCAGGCGTACGCGCGCGCCTTCGGCTCCGGGCAGTTGTACACCCCGCAGATGGTCGTCAACGGCACCGTCGAGTTCGTCGGTTCCGACCGTCGGCGGGCGGCGACCGCGATCGCGTCCGCCCTGACGGTGGTGGCCACCACGCCGCTCGCACTGTCGGTCGAGGACGCCGCCGGGGGCACGGGCGGCGGGCACCGGGTGGTGGTGGACTACCGGACCGAGCGGCCGCCGGAGCGGGCGGTGTTGAACGTGGCGATCGTGGAGCGTGGCCTGGAAAGCGAGGTCGCCCGGGGTGAGAACGCCGGGCGGACGCTGCGGCAGGACAACGTGGTGCGCGGCTTCACGTCGTTGGGTCTGGACGCCGAGCGTGGGCGGGTGGAACTGGAGGTGTCGCCAGACCTTGATCCTCAACAAGCCTCGGTGGTCGGCTACGTGCAGCACGACGGTGACAAGGCCATCGTCGGCGCCGCGGCCATCGGCATGTCCGCCGAGCCTGGATGAGAGCTGCTGGTGACGGCATGAGCGGCGACGACGCGCCCCGTCCGAACCGGGCGGGGCGCAACGGCGCAGCTGCATCCTGACCGACGGAGCGATGATCGGCATGCTGCTGAACGCCCACAGCCTGCCTGGCGATCGCGGCCACACGCTTCAAACGGCGTCCATGATTCAGGATGGGCGGCTGTCAGAGGTTGTGGCGGTCGTCGGCCGGCAGCCGGGGCGGCTCCGGTGACTCGGCGGACTGGTCGGGCTGACCGAGCTGCGCGACATGGGTCGGGTCGAGGACCCGGGAGAGGAACGAGCGGGTCCGTTCGTGCCGCGGCGCGCCGAGTACCTCCTGGGGCGGCCCCTGCTCGACCACCACGCCGCCGTCCATGAACACGACCCGGTCGGCGACGTCCCGCGCGAACGCCATCTCGTGGGTGACCACCAGCATCGTCATGCCGTCCTCGGCCAGCTGGCGCATGACGGTGAGCACGTCGCCGACCAGTTCCGGATCGAGCGCGGAGGTCGGCTCGTCGAAGAGCATCAGCTTGGGGTCCATCGACAGCGATCGGGCGATCGCCGCCCGCTGCTGCTGCCCGCCGGAGAGCTGCGCCGGGAACGCGTCGGCCTTGTCGGTCAGGCCGACCCGCTCCAGGTTGCCCCGCGCGATCCGCTCGGCTTCGGCGCGGCCACGCCGGAGCACCCGGCGCTGGGCGATGGTGAGGTTGTCCAGCACGGTCAGATGCGGGAAGAGGTTGAACGACTGGAAGACCATGCCGATGCCGCGGCGGACCGAGTCGATCTCGACATCCGGGTCGGTCATCTCGGTCCCGTTCACCCAGATCTTGCCGGCGGTCGGCTCCTCCAACAGGTTGACGCAGCGCAGCAGGGTCGATTTGCCGGACCCGGACGGCCCGATGACGCACACCACTTCGCCGTGGCCGACCTCGAAGTCGATGCCCTTGAGCACTTCGAGCGACCCGAAGGACTTGTGCAGGTCGCGGATCTCGACGGCGGGCTGGGTTTGAGGAGTGGTCATGTGGGTCACCGAGCCTTGGCGTAGCGGAGTTCGAGGCGACGTACCACCTGGGACAGGGGCAGGGTGATGATCAGGTAGGTGAGGCCGGCCACCAGCAGCGGGGTGGCGTTCACCCGGTCGTTCAGCGTGTCCCGACCGAACTTCGTGACCTCGATGGTCTGCGCCGTCACGCCGAGCACGTAGGCGAGCGACGAGTCCTTGGTCAGCAGAATGAGCTCGTTCGTCAGCGGCGGGATCACGATCCGGAACGCCTGCGGGATGACGATGGTGCGCATCGCGGTGAAGTGCGACATGCCGAGGGTGCGCGCCGCCTCCATCTGCCCCTTCGGCACGGCCTGGATGCCGGCCCGGATGGTCTCGGCCATGTACGCCGCGGCGGTCAACCCGAGACCGATCGCGATCGATCCGAACACGCCGCCCGGAATCTCCCGCTCCGGGAAGGCGATGGGAATGCCGTATCCCACGAGGAAGAGCACCAGCAGCGCGGGCAGACCGCGGAACAGTTCGATGTACGCCGTCGCCACCCAGCGGTACGGAGCCACCCGGGACAGCCGCATCAACGCGAGGACGGTGCCGAACACGAGGCCGAAGGCGAACGCACCCAGCGTGTACAGGATCGTGTTGCGGAGCGCAACGGTGATGATCGTCGGGAACATCGACTCGATGATGTCGACCCGGAAGAACGCCTCGCTCAGCCTGCCCCAGTCCGCGGCAAAGATCACCACGGCGATGATGGCGACAAAGGCCAGGTACTGGAGCCAGAGGGACAGCCGCTCTCGCTGGCGGCGTCGCAGCTTCACCGTTCGACTCTCCTTGACTGGGCGGAGGTTGCCGACGCGCAGGGCGCGCGCCAGGCGCGCGCCCTGCTGCTACAAGGTTCGATCACTTGTTCGGCTGCTTGCCGATCCACTTCTCGTAGATCTTGTCGTACGTGCCGTCCTGCTTGGCCTTGGCCAGCACCTCATTGATCTTCTTGAGCAGTTCCGGGTTGCCGTCCTTCTTCACCGAGAACCCGTACTGCTCTCCGGTGTCGAACTCGGCCGCCACCTCGAACCCGCCCGAGTGCTCCTTGATGTACTCGGTCCAGACCGGCAGGTCGTTGATGGCGGCCTCGATCTGGCCGTTGGCCAGGGCCTGCTGCTCGGCGGCGAGGTCCTCGAACTCGACGAGCTGCAGGCCCTTCTCGTCGGCGAGCTTCTTGGCGTAGTCACGGCCAGTCGTCGCAGCCTGGACGCCGAGCTTCTTGCCCTTGAGGTCGTCGAGCGACTTGTACGGCTTGCCGGTCTTGACCAACATCGCCTGGGTTGCGTCGAAGTAGGGATCGGAGAAGTTCATCACCTTCTGCCGCTCCTCGGTGATCGTCATGCCGGCAGCCGCGGCGTCACACTTGCCCGTGTTCAGGTCCTGGCCGGACTTGATCCCCTCGAACGGCGTGTCGACGATCGTCTGTTCGACGCCGAGTTCCTTGGCGACCAGGTCCATCACGTCGACGTCGAACCCGACCACCTTGCCGCTGGAATCCTTGGACTGGAACGGCGCGTACGGCAGGTGGGTGCAGACGGTCAGCTTGCCCTTCTCGATGAGCTTGACCCCGCCCGCCTGGACCTCGCCCTCGTCCTTCTTGGCGCATCCCGCGCTCACCGCGAGGGCGGCGATCGCCACGACGAGGCCGGCCTTGCGGACTGCGCTATCGAACCTCACGGCTATGTCCCTCCGAATTCAGCCCCCATATGACGGGCAGCCAGGGTTGGTGCAAAGACGGTGTGACAGGCGACGGTACCTGATCTGACGAGCCGTACCAAGATCACGACGGGGCGCTAGACCAAGCTGCAACCGTTCCGCTCGGTAAACCCGGCACTCGCCACGCAACCGCACCTGGAAAGGCTGTGCCCGACTCCTCCGGGAGCCCCGGACGGGGCCACTCGGCTGCCGTACTTCGAGGAGACGATGTCCGGTCCCGGGGTGGTCGCCACCTTGCCGCCAAGGACTGAATGATGCTTCAATTCTTTGCGTGGCCTACCGGAGCACCGAGCGCGTGAAAGCTCGGCTGACCGCCTCCCGGGAGCGGATCATTGCCGCCGCACTGGAGATCATGGCCGGGCACGGATACGCCGGCTGCTCGGTAGCCGCCGTCGCAGAGCGGGCCGGTGTGGCGACCGGCAGCGTCTACCGCCACTTCCCCACCAAGGCCGACCTGTTCGCCGAGGTGTTTCGCACAGCCTCCCGGCGCGAGATGGACGCGGTCGCGCGCGCCGCAGCGCTGAAGACCGCCGTCGCCGAGCGCGTGTCAGCCGTCATCGAGACGTTCTCCGGTCGCGCGCTGCAGTCCCCGCGGTTGGCGTACGCCCTGCTCGCCGAGCCGGTCGACCCGGCGGTCGACGCCCAGCGGCTCGTGTTCCGCCGTGGATACGCCGAGCTGATCGCCGGGTACGTCGCGGCCGGTGTGGCGAGCGGTGAACTACCTCCGCAGGACCCGGAGCTGACCGCGACGGCTCTGGTCGGCGCCCTGGCCGAGGCCATGGTCGGTCCGCTGGCCGCCGGGGTCGCCGGCCCGAGCACCATCCCCAGCCTGATCACGTTCATCCACCGCGCGCTTGGAGTATCGCCGTGACGACACACGAGGTCTTCAACCAGGTTCCCCCGCTGACCGGCTACGACGCGGCGGACGACCCGCCACTGCTCGACGGGCTCGAGCGGGAGGGCGCCGGCTGGGCCGCCGCCGAGCTGCACGAGCTCGGCCGGATCGGCGGCAGCGAGCAGGCGATCGAGTACGGGCGGCTGGCGAACGAACACCCGCCGGTCCTGCGCACCCACGACCGCTACGGCCACCGGATCGACGAGGTCGAGTTCCACCCGGCCTGGCACGAGCTGATGCGCACCGCGGTCACGCACGGCCTGCACGCCGCACCGTGGGCGGACCACCGGCCGGGCGCACACGTGGCCCGGGCGGCCAAGTTCTACACCTGGCGCCCCGACGCCGGCCACGGCTGCCCGGTCTCGATGACCTACGCGGCCGTGCCGGCGCTGCGGCACAACCCGGAGCTGGCCGCGCAGTACGAGCCGCTGCTCACCGCCAGGGCGTACGACTTCGGGCTGCGTCCGCCGCTGACCAAGCAGGGGCTGCTGGCCGGCATGTCGATGACGGAGAAGCAGGGCGCTCGGACGTGCGCGCCAACACCACCACCGCCCGCCCCGAGCCGGACGGCACCTATCGGCTTCTCGGGCACAAGTGGTTCACGTCGGCGCCGATGTGCGACATCTTCCTCACCCTCGCCCAGGCGCCGGGCGGACTCACCTGCTTCCTCGTCCCGCGTGTCCTGCCGGACGGCACGCGCAACCCGATGCGGCTGATGCGCCTCAAGGACAAACTCGGCAACCGGTCCAACGCCTCGGCCGAGGTCGAGTACGAGCACGCGGTCGCCTGGCGCGTCGGAGACGAGGGCCGCGGCGTGCGCACCATCATCGACATGGTCAACCTGACTCGCCTCGACTGCGTCATCGGCGCCGCGGCCGGGATGCGCCAAGGCGTGATCACCGCCGCCCACCACGCCACCCACCGGCGGACCTTCGACCGGTACCTCGTCGACCAGCCGCTGATGCGCAACGTGCTCGCCGACCTCGCGGTCGAGTCCGAGGCTGCCACCGTCCTCATGATGCGGCTCGCCGGAGCGACCGACCGATCGGCGCGCGGCGACGCCGGCGAGTCCGCGTTCAAACGGCTCGCCCTCGCCGTCGGCAAGTACTGGGTCTGCAAGCGCTGGCCGGCGCACGCCGCCGAGGCCCTCGAATGCCTGGGCGGCAACGGCTATGTCGAGGAGTCGGGCATGCCGCGGCTGTTCCGCGAGTCGCCACTGAACTCGATCTGGGAGGGCTCCGGCAACGTCGCCGCGCTGGACGTACTGCGCGCTCTCACCAGGGAATCCCAGGTCATGGAGGCGTTCCGGGCCGAGGTGGCGGCCGCCGCCGGCGCCGACGCGCGGCTCGACGCCGCGCTACGCCAGGTGCAGGTTGACCTGTCCGACCACGGCGACCTCGAACTACGGGCCCGCCGCATCGTCGAACGGCTCGCACTGGTCCTGCAAGGCTCGCTGCTGGTGCGGCACGGCCACCCCGCCATCGCCGACGCCTTCTGCGCCTCCCGGCTCGGGGGCGACCACGGTCAGGCATTCGGCACGCTGCCGAGCGGTGTCGACTTCGCCGCGATCATCTCCCGCGCGGCACCCAAGCTGGGCTGACCGGAACCGCCGGGGCCCACGGCGGTTGTGCATCCGCGGTGAGCCATCGGCGCGGCGCGGCGGCACCGCACCCAGCCAGCTCATGGTCAGTAACCGGCGCGGGATGTCTCGGAGACGCGCGGTGCGCGTACAGTTCCGGGTCGGACTTGGGGTGGGCCGGGTAGATCCGGCGCAGGGAACGGGACGAGACAGCGACGGCATGACGGCGGACAACATTACCGAAAACGGTCAATACGGCATTGACCCCGGCCGGCTGGAGACCTGTCTCAGCGTCTTCGAGGCGTTGGAGGACCTGCCTCCCGATCACCCCGACGTGGTGCGGGTGCAACAGGCCACCGCGAAGCTCTACAAGGTGATCAAGCAGCGGCGACGCGAGGAGCGGCGGGATGCCATCGCGGCGGCCGACCGCGCGGTGACGGCGGCCACCGCCACCGGCGCCCCCGGCCGAATCGACGACGAGACCCAGGGCATCCCGCTCGCCTCCCCCACCGCGGGTGCCACGGCCGGTCTTTGCACAATCCGCGCGGCTGCTACGTCTGCAAGCAGCGCTACCGCGAGGTGGACGCCTTCTATCACCAGCTCTGCCCGCCCTGCGCCGCGCTCAACCGGGAGCGCCGGAACGCCCGCACCGACCTGACCGGCCGGCGCGCGCTGCTCACCGGCGGCCGGGCGAAGATCGGCATGTACATCGCGCTGCGGCTGCTGCGCGACGGCGCGCACACCACGGTGACCACGCGGTTTCCGCACGACGCGGTCCGCCGATTCGCCGCGATGCCGGACAGCGGGGACTGGCTGCACCGCCTGCGGATCGTCGGGATCGACCTGCGCGACCCCGCCCAGGTGATCGCCCTCGCGGACACGGTCAGTGGCCAGGGACCACTCGACATCCTGATCAACAACGCGGCGCAGACCGTCCGGCGCACTCCCGGGGCGTACGCGCAGCTCGTCGCCGCGGAGGCGGCGGCCCTGCCGGACGGCCCGCTGCCGGAGATGATCACGTTCGCCAAACCGGCCGGCCGGGGCGACTCGGCGGGCAGCCTGATCGCCCCGCCGCAGCCGGCCCCGATCAGCCCGCAGGCGCTCACCGCGCTGGCGCTGACGAGCGGCTCCGCCTCGCCGGAACGGATCGCGGCAGCCACCGCCATCGACGCCGGCGGTCTGGTGCCGGACCTCGACCCGGTGAACAGCTGGGTGCAGCGGGTGCACGAGGTGGACCCGGTCGAGCTGCTCGAAGTGCAGCTGTGCAACGTGACCGCGCCGTTCGTGCTGGTCAGCCGGCTGCGACCGGCGATGGCCGCAGCGCCCGCCCGGCGCAAGTACGTGGTGAACGTGTCGGCGATGGAGGGCCAGTTCGCCCGCGGCTACAAGGGGCCGGGGCACCCGCACACCAACATGGCCAAGGCGGCGCTGAACATGCTGACGCGGACGAGCGCCCAGGAGATGCTGGCCGACGGCATTCTGATGACCAGCGTCGACACCGGCTGGATCACCGACGAGCGGCCGCACCCGACGAAGGTGCGACTGGCGGACGCCGGCTTCCACGCCCCGCTGGACCTGGTCGACGGCGCGGCCCGGGTCTACGACCCGATCGTCCGCGGCGAACAGGGCGAAGACCTGTACGGCTGCTTCCTGAAGGACTACGCGCCCTGCGCCTGGTGATCAGCGCACCCCAGTACGGACGCTGGCGGGGCACGTCGACGGCGGTGAGCGCGCCAGTAAGCGGCTCGGCAGGAAGGCGCGTCAGCGCAACCGCCGGGCGGTGAAGCTGGCTGGCGGCTCGGCGATCGCGGCCTGGGCCGCGATCAGCTGGATCTCCCGGGTGCCCGCCGCGAGGGTCGCCTCCAGGACGGCGAAGACGGAGGCGATGGTGCGTTCCAGTGCCGTCGCGGGCGAGCCCGTCGTCCACAGATGCGCGAGGTACAGCGCGGCGGTGACGTCGCCGCCGCCGTTCGGGTTGATCGGCAGCAGCGGCGTGGTCACCGCCCAGGCGCCCTCGTCCGAGACGGCCACCACCTCCAGCGACCCCACCGGCACGTCGCCGTGCAGCACGCTGGTCACCAGGACGTGCCGCGGTCCCGTCTCGCGCACCACGTCGACCGCCTCCAGCACCTCCGCCAGCGAGTTCGTCCTACGGCCGGCGAGAAAGTCCAGCTCGAACTGGTTCGGGGTGATGATGTCCGCCCGCGGGACCACGATGTCCCGCATGTACTCCGGAATGCCCGGCCGCACGAACATCCCGCGGCCGGCGTCGCCCATCACCGGGTCGCAGCAGTACACCGCGTCCGAGTTGGCCGCCTTGACCTTGTCCACCGCGTCGAGGATCACCGCGCCCATCGCCGGGTCGCCCTGGTAGCCCGACAGGACCGCGTCCGCGCTGCCGAGGACCCCGCGGTCCGCGATGCCGGCGATCACCTCGGCCACGTCGGCCGGCGCCAGCAGCGGCCCGCGCCACGCGCCGTACCCGGTGTGGTTGGAGAAGTGGACCGTCAGTACCGGCCACACCTCGTGCCCGAGCCGCTGAAGAGGGAAGGCGGCCGCCGAGTTGCCGACGTGGCCGTAGGCGACCGAAGACTGGATCGACAGGATCTTCACCGGCTCATGATGGCGGTTCCCGCCGGTGCCGCACCTACTGCCCGCCGTTTCTGTCGGGTGACCCACTCCCGGGCCGTTCCTCGATGAGGAGGCCACGGGGACGGGTCTCTCACGCCATGGTGGCGGCCCCGGCCAGGCAGGCCACCACAAGCGGCGAGACCCGCACGGTCCGTGACGCGGCAGCACCCTTCCTCCAGCTACCCCCGGTCGGCATGAGCGCGCACCGGCTACGTCGGTGTCTTCGACGCCGTCCAGGCGGGATCAGCGCCGGGGCGACGGCTACATCCGGGAGCGAAGGCCGTTAACCTGTCGCCGAAGAGGTTCGGCTCGGTCGTGCGGTCGGCGAGCCACGTCGTGTCGTCAACGGCCCGTACGGGCCCGAGCGCGAACGGCGGCCGTAGCCGAGACACGGCGTCGGAGTCGCACGGCTGCGAACAGGCTGCCAGCAACACCCGCAGGCTGGCCTCCCGCAAGGAGTCGGAGGAGTCCTCGGTGCATTCCCACTCGGCGGCTGAGGAGGCGCCCACGTCGGGCAGGCTGAACACCACGCAGTGCCAGGGGTATGTGCTGGGCAGCATGAACACGATGGGCAGCCCCTGCTGGCGGAAGGCCGTCGCCTCGCCCGAGGCGAACAGCGCTCCGCTGCCGGTGCCCGAGCCGCTGATGGACGGCAGTGGCATCGGCGTCGACAGGGGATAGTGGGGGTCCCGCGGCAGGGATGGCATCGGGACCCGCGCGGCAGCCCGGTCCACCACCGCGGCCTGGGCCCGCCCCAGCGGCGTCGCGGCGGCCCTACCCAGGGTGCAGCCGCCCCAGGAGAGTGTCCCGACGATGAGGAGCACCGCGATCCAGGACAGCTTCATCCGCCGGCGCCGCGACCGCTCGGCTTCCAGCCAGTTGCCGGGCGTCTCCTCATCCGGGCGGGCCACCCCGCTCAGCACCTTGCGTAGCATCGTGCGGCCATCTCCTGCGCCACGATCCGCGTCGCTTCGAACATGGCGTCGCGGGCCGCGTACGGCGTGTCCAGCTGCGCCTCGATCGTCACCGTGCCGATGCGCACGCGCACCTGCGCGAACTGCCGGACGCCCTCGTATGTCCCGCCGTACTCGAAGGACTCGTCGCCGATCCGGACGGGCGTCGGCTTCGCCTGGCAGTTGGGGCAATAGGCGTTGACGACCTCGTACCGGGCCCGCTGCGCCGCCGATTCCCCCTGCGATCGCGTCGACCGGACGTAACCGAACCACAGGTGCACCTCCGCCCGGTGGGCGCCCTCGCCCGCCCAACCCGAGAACTCGCACCAGCTTTTCGCGGGCCCGATCTCGGGCGGTGACTTCGACGCATCCGGCACCAGCCGGGCGATCGTCTCCGGGCGGACGAAATCGCACACGTCGATCGAGCGGTCTTTGGCCGGTACGTCGGCGGTCACGGCCTGCCAGCCGAAGAGGCCCACACCGAGTGCCCAGCCAACCATCAGCGCACAACATAGCCAGATGCGGGTCTGCCGCGGCATACCACGGAAGTGTGGAACCTCGCCGCACTCATCCCTACCGACGAGCACCAACCCGACAATCTGGTGTGACCCCGGCGCGTGCGTTCGTGATCCCGAACCTGCAGCCACCCAATTTCGCTGCGAGCGCTCGCCGAGACCGGCCTGGCCTGACTGCCGCAGCAGCGACTGGCGGGGCGGTCAGCTACGGGAGCGCGGCAGGCAGCACTTCTTGTACTTGAGGCCCGAGCCGCACCAGCAGGCGTCGTTGCGCTCCGGCGGCCACGGAATCTGCGCGCCGGGGCGGGTCGCCAAGTCTCGCGCGTAGCGGGTGCGGACCTCCGGATCCGTCGGCTCCCCGTCGTGCCGGCTGGCGTAGTCGGTCAGCCCATCCACCGATGCGCTGAGCACGCTCAGCCCGGTCCGACCGGCGTTGGTCTGCTGGACGAGGTGCCGTTCCAGGCGGCCCCGGTGCGCGTCCCAGTCCGGCCCGTACGCCTCGGTCAACTCGGCGTGCTCGGCGAGCAGGCGGTCGAACTCGGCCCGGGGCCAGAAGAGCAGGTCGGGCTCCGTGCCCTGCCGCTGCTCCGCCCGGCGGAGGAGCTGAGTCTCCAGCCGGTCCGACAGATCGTCCTGCCGATCATGCGGCAGGTTCAAGTCCCGGCGCACCCGGTGCCGCTGCTGCAGCAGGAAGAACAGGACGCCGGGCGCCTCCGGAGGGCCGACCTCCACCGTCGCCTCGGCGGCGGGTACGGCCTCCGTGGGTGCTCCCGCCGCGGTGGCGCGCCTGCCGAGCACGGTATCGACCGCCTCGCTCAGCCACTCCTCGGCGATCACGGAGAGACCGCCGGCGTCCAGGGCCGCGCTGACGTACACCGGGGCCTCGGGCTGCTCGATCAGGAGCTGGCGCAGCGCGGTGAGTTCCGCCATCGCCTCGTCCTCCCGGCCGCCGGCCCGGAACATGATCCGGGCCCGCAGCGCCCGGGCGAAGCCGGCCCGGGCGTCCTCCACCGACGGGTACGTCTCCAAGGCCCGGTCCGCGTACCGGAGCGCGGCGTCCAACCGCCCTCGGATCTCGGCGATCTCCGCGGCCAGGGTCAGCGCGTCCCCGGCGTCCTCCGGCTCCGCCAGCCGGCCCTGCTCCACCGCGTCTGCCAGGCCGGCGGCGACGCCGAGCGGATTGGCTGTGCCGAGCGCCGAGCGGCGAAGCTCGTCGAGGTCAGCGCTGGTGATCACATCTCTCGTCGGCACGATCTCACGGTACGTCCGGCTCCGCCGGTAGCGCTGGCTGATCACCTGTTACGCCGATCTCACGCAGCCTCGGGCCGCCGTCCGGGCGGGGATCCGGGCCGCGCCGCCGCCAGCGCGCGACGTGAGTCCGGATGGCATGGGGCCGGGGCGGCGGTGCCGCTCCGGCCCCCTGACGAGCCGTGCCTACCGTACGGTCAGCGGCACCTCGATCTTGTCGACGTCGGGTGAGTAGACCGGCGTCGTACTGTCGATCTCGATCGTGTTGGCGCCGGCATGCAGCTGCACGGCCACGGTCAGCGTGGCCGGGATGTCCCAACCACCACTGGGCGGGAAGGCCAGGGTGACGGCGTTCTGGCCGTTGGCCGAGATGGTCGCCGAGCGCGGGTCGTTCGTGGTGTAGCGGATGTTCACCTGGTAAGTGCCCGTCTTCGGCACGGTGACGCCGTTGATGCGCAGCGCGCCGCCGTTGTAGAGGTTGCCGACCTTCGCGCCGCCGGAGCAGTTGGCGCAGCCGCCGACCGAGGCACCGCGTACGAGGCTGTTCGTGCTGGCCTCGGCCTCGTAGCTGGCCATCTTGACGGCCCCGTCCTTGGGCGTGACCTTGAACAGCCGGGAGCCGTGGGACGGCAGGGTCGCCGAGATGCTGCCGTCGTAGCCGCCGAGCTCCTTGTGCTGCCACAGGTCGCGCACGGTGGCCTTGCCGCCGAAGCCGAAGCTGCTCCAGTTCGCGGTGACCTGTGCCGGGAAGCTGCCCATGTTGAACAGCGCGATCGTGTAACTGCCGTCGACGTTCTTCATGCCCCAGACCTGCGCGGAGCCGGTGGGCGTCACCGGGCGGGCCGGAACGCCCTGCTGGTCGATCGCGATCACCTCGCTGTTGGTGAGCAGGGACAGGCCGTAGGCGTCGAGCTTGGTGAGGTCGTCACCGGCGTACAGCGGGGCCGCCGAGATCGCCCACAGCGTCGTGTAGCTCTGCCGCTCGTCCTCGGTGAGGCCGTCCATCTCGCCGTTGCCGACGTTGAGCGAGTCGAGGTTGTTCCAGCCGCCGGGGCCGGCCCAGGGCGTCCAGCCGGGTACGTCGTCCCACCGGATCTTGACGGAGTTGTTCCAGGTCACCAGGGTGTCGCAGTAGCACTCCACGTCGGTGTCGATCCGCCAGCCGTTCGAGTGCTGCTTCCAGTCGGCGGCGTGGTTGCGGTCCAGCGACCAGGACAGGACAAACTGGATCGGGCGCCGGTCTTGGCGATGGCCGCCTGCCAGGCGGCGACGTCCGCGACGTTGTTGTAGTTGTCGCCGCCGCGGAACGAGCCCGGCCCGACGCCGTCGAACTTGAGGAAGTCGTAGCCCCAGTCGGCGATCAGCTGGGCCTGCGAGTCGATGTACTTCTGGGCGCAGGGCTTGGAAAAATCGATCTTGTACGCCCCGTCCCAGCCGTTCGTCGTACGCAGGTCGGGGTAGACGATGTCGGCGGTGGTGCAGCCGGGAGCGTTCCAGATCGGCACCGTGCCGTTGCCGTACAGGGGCTTGTTCAGCCCGACGGTGAGGTAGATGCCGGCCTTGAGGCCCTTGGCGTGGATGGCGTCGGCCACGTATTTCATGCCGTGCGGGAACCGCTCGGGTGAGGCGATCTCACGCGCGTACCCGTCGAAGTTGAGCGCCCAGTCGTAGTTGGTGGACCAGCCGGCGTCGATGTTGACGTACTCGTAGCCGTAGGGCTTGAGCTTCGTGGCGAGGGCGTCGACCTGCTGGAGCAGGTTGGCCTCGTTCAGCCAGCTCGCGTTGCCGTTCGGGTTGACCCCGGGGTAGTTGGTGGCCTGCAGGCTCCAGCTGCTCCACCCCATGTAGGGGCGGTCCGCGACGCCCTGCGCGGCTGCCGCGGCGGCCGCCTTCTGCGCGGCCGCCCGGTCCGCGGGCGACGGGTCCTTCGTGGTGGCGCCGGGCGTCGCGCTGCTCGGCGTCGGCCTCGGCTTCGGACCGGGTACGGCGGCCTGCGTCCTCGGGACGGGTGCGGCAGCCTGCGCCGGGATGGCGCCCGCGCCGAGGGCCACCGCGAGGGTGGCGGCCAGGGCCACGCCGGTGCGGACTCGGCTCTCGCGCCGGGCGGGGGGTTCGACTCGCTGCGCGGTGGTACGTAACGGTGACTTCACAGTCACACCTCCTGGTTTGGGGGAGCCGGGGGTGGTGCCTGTTGCGAATTGGCCGGCCGGGGGCCGGATTGACGCCGGTGGGTCAGGGAACGACGAGCGACTGGACGCTCACGGCAGCCGGTCCGCGCGCCCACTCCTGACCCGTGTCCATGAGTGGGCGCGCGAACGTGGTGACGGCGGCGGAGGTCAGCCCGAGCCGGGGAGCGAGGCTGGCCAGAGGCAGTGGTCCTCCGGCCAGCACCGCCGTTGCCGATGGGGCCGCGACGAGCGAATCGGCGCCGGACTCGGGATACATGGACGAAACCTAAAATGAATAATTAACTTCGTCAAGCATTGATTTCCGTGCGCTCCGGGCGCTGCCCGTCCCGCTGCGGATCGTCGGCCTGACCAGCCACCCGGACTGACCAGGGCGCCCGGCAGTCAGGGCGGCCCGGCACCGTCGAGTTCGATGCGCACGTCGAAGCAGGACCGCAGGACGATGTCGGGCGTCTCCTGGCCGCGCTGGACGATGCTGTTGTCCCGGAAGCGGATCCCGCGTGTGCTCTTGGCGTCGAGCGCGGGCACGCCGTCGAGCACGAACTGGTTCTCCGTCACAACCACGCCACTGTGGACGGCGTGCCCCGGAGCGCGTCGGGTGCTCCTCGGATCGAGGTGGATTGCCGGTCCCCCCGGTTCGATGAACTTGTTGCCGCGGATCGTCAGGTCGCGCACTGGCCCGGACTCCCACCATTCGGCGGCGTCGCCGGAGACGTAGATGCCGGCCATTCCCATGTGCTCGAAACGGTTCTCCTCGATCAGCACGGCGCGGCGGGTCGTCACGAGCACTCCGCGCGTGGGGACGTTGCGGAAGATGTTGCGGACGATCCTCACGGTCGGCGTCCGGGTGACGTTCTCGACCGCGGTCCACCCGACGAGACCGTCCGGCAGTTCCACGTCGACAGTCACGAGGATGGTGCGCAGCGGTTGGTCGTGGTCGCGACCGCTCGGCTGTCGCACGGTCCGTACCGTGGCCGTGGCGATCGCCTGGAGCGTGGCGCGATCGACGAGCTCTACCTGGTCACCGGCCGCGAACTGGGGAAAGCCCGCCGTCTCCGGGTGTGGGTACGCCAGTTCGAGGGTACGAGGGTCCGGCTGACCGGCAAGCCGCAGATAGCTGCCGTGCACGTTGATCGGATCGTCATGCGGCCCGTCGAAGAGGCAGTCGCGCACGACAGCCCGTCCCGAGCAACCGGAGAACTGGATGAAGTCGGCGAAGCCGGCGCTGTGCCGCCCGCTGTCGGGCGGAGCCCGGAACTCGCACCCCTCCACCGTGACGTCCCTGCTGGTCTGAGCGACCACGCCGAAGCCGTGCAGGAAGCGGAACCGCAATCGCGACAGCGTCACGTCGCAACTGTCGAGCACGAGCGCACCGGGATGGTCGCGGGTCCTCGACCGCATCGAGTAGACCAGTCCCAGGTCGGCCGGTTCCTCGGCGTACCCGTAGTCGATCCGGATGTCGCGCTCCCTCACCAACCGGATCGACCGGACGTCCTCGAAAAGGGGGTTCGGGCCGCGCCACGTCCGCTGACCGGCGGGATCGTGGATCTGGGTGTACGCGAGCGCGTCGCGCCCGGACCAGGCAAACCCGCCCGATTCGAGCGCTTCCCCGTGCCAGCGGATCGACGCACCTTCGACGGAGAAGAGCGTGGCCGCGGGCACCCGGATCAGTCGGTAGGCCCGGCCTGCGGCGACGCCCGCGCCGACCACGGTGGCATCGACGACCGTCGGCACCGCGATGTCGAACTCGAGCCCCTCGACGCGTACCCGCTGCGAGTCGAGGACGGCGAAGGTCGTCTGGAGCCCGTGCAGGACGAGACGGGCGCCCTCCCCGGCGATGACCAGGTCGTCCGTCGCCTCCACGAGCAGCGCGATCGACTTGACGCGGTGTCGCGGGTCGTCCCCCACCGTGTTGGAGACGTACAGCTCACGTCCGTGCGCGCGGTCCGGCCACAGGTGGTATTCGCCTGGCGGGAAGCGAAGCTGCACCGGGCCGGCCGCGGCCCGTGCGGCGCGCAGCGCCGCCCGGACCGCGGGCGCGGCGTCGGTGTGCGGGTGCCCGGGAAGCGCCCCGAAGTCGGTGACGTCGAGCAGTGCCGGCATCTGCGTCACACCCCGGCCCGGTTGGCGACGGGCATTGCCATCGCTAACCCGCCTCGGGGACGAAGTCGAAGCCGAGCCGTACCCGGGCGGCGCGGTAACGCCCGGATGACCGGACCGGTGGACCGCAGCTCGCCGAGCCCAGTCCGGTGACGCCCGCCGCCAGGTGCACCCACAGGAGTCCCGCCTCGGCCAGCTCCGCCGCGTGCTGGGCGCGCTCGAGCTGCTCGGTCGACCAGGGCCGTACCGCGACCTCGAATGGCTGGACGCCCTCGATGCGCAGGCCGCCCTCGGGCACGGTCAACCGCAGCCGGCGCACGTCGGACCGATTGCCGTTCTCCTGCGGTACGACGTACGGGACCTGCGCGTCCCGGACCGTCATGCGGTGCCGGCCGTACCAGTTCGCGGAACGCGAGTCGGGGTAGCTCTCCCCCGGTCCGAGCCCGAGCCACTCGAGCTCCGTCGCGCCCGGCTCGGCGCAGCGCAGGGCGAGGACGACACCCAACCGGGGCAGGGGCAGCCGCCACTCGCCGCGGCGCTCGATCACGACGTCGAGCCGGAGGCGATCATCCCGCGCCGTCCAGTGGTAATCCACGTCGAATCCGCTGTCGAGACCGGGGGAACCGTAGCGCGCGACGCGTCGTACGGATCCGTCGCCCAGTCGAACCTCGACCGTACGATCCACCAGGCGATCGAAGCCGGCTGCCCGCCAGCGGGTTTCCAGCGACACTTGCTCGCCGAGTCCCGGGCACCGGTCGTTCTCCGTCGGCGCGCGCCAGACGTCGAGGCCGACCTGCGCGACCGCGAACGGACCCAGCGCCGTCGGTCGCGCCAGGTGATCGAACCGCTGGTCGACTGTGGTCGGCCGCGCCTCCGGGGCCGGCGGCAGTAGCTCCGCAGCCGTTGGCGGGGCAGCGGCACGGCGCCGCTGTTGCGTCCGCGCCAGGACGTGCCCGGCGTCGATTCCGGGGCGCGCGCTCCCGGTCGCCGCCGTAATCGTGAGCCACAGCTCCCCGCCCGCCGGTGTGTCCCGCTCCGCCCGGCGTACGGCGGGCGGGAGAGCAACCCGGCACTCCGACCGCGGCCCGACCACGATCGGGTCCAGCAGTCCCGCGTCGACGACCTCGCCGTCCAGCACCAGGAGCCACCGGAAGCCCACATCTTCGGTGGTGCTGAAACTCCAGCGGTTCCGCACGGAAAGCTGGTCGCCGTCCAGGCGCATCCGCACCGGCGCGATGACGGCCGCGAGTTCCGCGAGTCCCGGCGATGGGGTCCGGTCCGGGAAGAGCAGGCCGTCGATCACGAACGAGCCGTCGTGTACGGGCTCGCCGAAGTCCCCGCCGTAGCGGTACGCACGGCGTCCGTCCGGGCCGTCGCCGGCCAGGCCATGATCGATCCACTCCCAGACGAAGCCGCCGGCCAGCCTCGGGTACGCGTCGACGATCGCCTCGTAGTCGGCCAACCCGCCCGGCCCGTTCCCCATCGCGTGCGCGTACTCGCACATCAGCATCGGCAGCCCGCGCCGGCGACCGTCGCGGGCGGGGTCGGCGAGCGCAGCTTCGTCGTGCCGTCCGATCGCGTCGAGCTCGTCGAAGGTCGGGTACATCCGGCTGTAGACGTCGACCGCCTCGCATTCGACGTCCGGCTCGTAGTGGATCGGCCGGCTCGGGTCACGTTCCGCGGTCCACCGGGCGTTCGCCGCCAGGTTGACGCCCCACCCGGCCTCGTTGCCGAGTGACCACATCACGACGCTCGTCGAGTTCTTGTCGCGCTCGACCATTCGCCGCATCCGGTCGAGGTACACCTCGCCCCAGGCGGGGTCGTCGGAGGGGTTGCCCCGCCAGTCCACCAGCGAGAAGCCCTGCGTCTCGATGTCGCATTCGACCATCACGTACAGGCCGTACCGGTCACAGAGCTCAAGGAAGTACGGGTCGGGCGGGTAGTGACTGGTCCGCACCGCGTTGACGTTGTGCCGCTTCATCAAGATGACATCGCGCTCCAGCACGTCCCTGGTCAACGCACGCCCGGACCGGGCATCGAAGTCGTGCCGGTTCACTCCGCGGAACACCAGTGGCGCGCCGTTGAGCAGGAGCCGGCCCCCGTCGACGCGTACCGTGCGGAAGCCGATGTCGGCCGAGATCGTCTCGGCCCCGGTGGCGACCAGGATCCGGTAGAGCCGCGGCAGCTCGGCCGACCACGGTTCCACCGACGCGACCCGGATGGTCTCGCCGGCTACGCCGCGGACGCCAAGCTCGGTCAGCTCCACCGTCACCGGTTCGCGGCTGCGCGCCTCGACCCGGAGGAGGCCGTCGCCGGTGTGCTGGTCGTAGTCCGCGACGATGTGGACGTCGTCGATCCCGCCCGCGGGGCGGTGCAGCAGCGCGACCGACCGGAAGATGCCTGACAACCACCACTGGTCCTGGTCCTCGACGTAGCTGGCGAAGCTCCACTGGTGCACCCGCACCGCCAGGAGGTCGTCGCCCCCGGTGAGCAGCTCGGTCACGTCGAACTCGACGGTGAGCCGGCTGCCCGACCCCCGACCGACGAGCGAACCGTTCAGCCACACCTCGAACCAGGAGTCGACGCCGTCGAACCGGAGCAGCACGCGTCCGCCGTCCCAACCGGGCGGACGCCGCACGATTCGGCGGTACTCGCCGGTGGGGTTCGCCTCAGGCACGTACGGCGGGTCGATGGGAAACGGATAGCGCAGGTTCGTGTACGCGGGGGCGCCATAGCCGCACAGCTGCCAGTGCGCGGGAACCTGGATCTCGTCCCAGGTATCCCCGGGATCCGCGGGGTCCTTGCCGGAGAGCGCGGTCGGCGACCACGCGAACCGCCATCGCCCGTCGAGCGAGAGCTCACCCGCGTCCGAGCGGGTCCGGGCCCGGGGCGGCTGCGCTCCGACAGGCAGTGAGATGATCTCGTGAACTCCGGTCACCGCTTGCCTTCTTCGTGATCGTCGGTCAGGTCGCGCGGGCCGGCAGGCGCAGGCCCGACATGCCCCCGTCGACGGCGAGTGAGGTGCCCGTCACCGCCCCGGCGGTCGGCGACGCCAGATACACCACAGCCTCCGCCACCTCCTGCGCGGTGACCAGGCGGCCGGTGGGCTGGCGGGCGGCAAGCCGGCGCTTCTCGGCCTGCGGGTCGGCGGCGTTGGCCAGCAGCCGGGCCACCCACGGCGTGTCCACTGTGCCGGGTGCGACGCAGTTGACCCGGATTCCCTCGCCGACCAGGTCGGCGGCCATGGCCAGCGTCAGCGCGTGTACCGCACCCTTCGATGCCGAGTACAGCGCCCGCTTCGGCAGACCGGCGCCGGCCGCGATCGAGGAGATGTTGACGATCGCGCCCGCTCGGGATCGGCGCAGGTACGGCAGCGTGACAGCGGTGGTCCGGGCGACTCCGGTCACGTTCACGTCCAGGACGCGTGCCCATTGCGCGTCATCGTTCTCCTCGACCTCGCCGACGGCGGAGATCCCTGCGTTGTTGACCAGGATGTCCACCCCACCGAACGTGTGCGCGACCGAGGCCAGCGCCGCGGTGAGCGAGGCCCGGTCGGCCACATCGGCCCGTACCGCGTGGACGCGCGGATCCTCGGGTGCTTCCGTCGGATCGAGGTCGAGCACGCCCACCTGGGCGCCGGCGGCGTGGAAGGCCTCCACACAGGCGCGCCCGATCCCCGAGGCGCCACCGGTCACCACTGCCACCAAACCGTCAAACATGAAGAGTGCTCTCTTTCAGATCCGCCCGGTGGGGATTGACGCCGGGGATGCCCATGCCGGCCGTCGGGGTAGGAGTAGGTGGCGAGGCTTTCCTGGCTCATTTCGGCCGAAAAGCCGGGCTGGGTCGGGGCGACGTAGTGGCCGTTGCGGACGATCGCCGGGGCGAGGAAGTGCTCGTGCAGGTGGTCGACGAACTCGAGGACGCGGTTCTCGGTCGTTCCCGACACGGCCACGAAGTCGAACATCGACAGGTGTTGGACGAGTTCGCACAGACCGACGCCGCCGGCGTGCGGGCACACCGGCACACCGTACTTCGCGGCCAGCAGCAGGATCGCGACGTTCTCGTTGACGCCACCGACCCGGCACGCGTCGATCTGCACGAAGTCGACCGCGCCCGCCTGGAGCAGCTGTTTGAACACGATCCGGTTCTGCACGTGTTCACCGGTCGCGACCCGGATCGGCCTGCCCTCGGGTGCGGCGGTGGCCAGAGCGGCGCGGATCGCGGCGTGCCCGAGCACATCGTCGGGGCTGGTGGGCTCCTCGATCCACCACGGGTCGTACGGGGCCAGCGCCGTCATCCACTCGACTGCCACTGCGACGTCCCAACGCTGGTTGGCGTCGACCGCGATCCGGATGCCCGGGCCCACGGCCTCGCGAGCCAACCGGAAGCGGTGGACGTCGTCGGGCAGATCAGCACCGACCTTCAGCTTGATCTGGGTGAACCCGTCGGCCACCGCCTGCTTCGCCAGCCGAACCAGCTTCTCGTCGTCGTACCCGAGCCAGCCCGGTGAGGTGGTGTAGGCGGGGTATCCGCGGGCCTGCAGCGTTGCGATCCGCCCGGCCCGGCCGGGCTCGGCGGCCCGCAGGATCCGCAACGCCTCCTGTGGGGTGAGCGCGTCGGTGAGGTAGCGCCAGTCGACGAGGTCGACGATCTGCTCGGGGGTGAGGTCGGCGAGATAGCGCCAGACAGGTTTACCGGCGCGCTTGGCGACCAGGTCCCACATCGCGTTGATGAGTGCTGCGGCGGCGAGGTGTACGACCCCCTTCTCCGGCCCGAGCCAGCGCAGTTGCGAGTCGTGGGTGAGACTGCGGGCGAACGCGCCGAGGTCGACGGCATCGGGATCGACGCCGACGACGAACGGGGCGAGCACCTCGATCGCCACTCGACAGATGTCGTTGCCGCGGCCGATGGTGAACGTGAACCCGTGCCCGTCGGGCCCCTCGTCGGTGCGCAGGACGACGTAGGCGGCCGAGTAGTCCGGGTCGGGGTTCATCGCGTCCGAGCCGTCCAGCTCGCGCGAGGTCGGAAACCGTACGTCGAAGGTGTCGACGGCGACGATCACGGCCATCAGGCGCTCCTCAGGAGCGAACGCTGCCGGCCGAGGCCGTCGATCTCGACCTCCATCACGTCACCCGGCGCCAGGTACGGGAAGCGGCCCGAGAGCGCCACACCCTGCGGCGTGCCGGTGTTGACGAGGTCCCCCGGATCCAGGACGGAGTACTGGGACAGGTGCCACACCAGGTACGCCACGTCGAAGATCATGTCTTTGGTGGAGGAGTCCTGCCGGATGTCGTCGTTGACCCACGAGCGCAGCCGCAGCGCCTGCGGGTCGGTGATCTCGTCGGGCGTCACCAGCCACGGTCCGAGCGGCTGGAAGGTCTCGCACGACTTCCCCTTCGACCACTGCCCGCCCGACTGCGCGAGCTGAAAGTCCCGCTCCGACACGTCGTTGGACAGCACGAAACCGGCGATGTGCCCGAGCGCTTCCTCAGGGGAGGACAGGTACCGAGCGCGCCGGCCGATCACCACGCCCAGCTCGACCTCCCAATCGGTCTTCGCCGATCCGGGCGGGATCAGCACGTCGTCGAACGGACCGACCACGGTGTTCGGGGCCTTGTAGAAGATGATCGGCGTGGTCGGCGGCTGCGCGCCGGACTCGGCCGCGTGGGCGGCGTAGTTCTGGCCGACGCAGAGGATCACGCCGGGGCGCGCGACGGGTGCCCCGATCCGCTGTCCCACGATGTCGATCTCGGGCAGGCCGGTCGCCTCGCCTACGCGCCGCAGCCCGTCGGAGGCGAAGAACGCCGGGTCGAGATCGGCGGTGACCGATGACAGATCGAAGTGACGGCCGTCGGCGTACAGAACGGGCTTCTCCTCCCCCGCCGGTCCAACACGCATGAGCTTCAAGAGCCAACCTCCAGACGATAGGTACGGATCGCGGTGCCGGCCGCGATGGCGGTCCGCTCGCCTGCCGACAGCTCGCTCAGGCAATTGTCGATCGCCTCGAGGGCAGCGGGGTACGAGGCGACGAGTTCGCAGACCGGCCAGTCGGAACCGACCATGAGCCGCTCGGGACCGAAGAGGTCCAGAGCGGTGTCGACGTACGGCCGGATGGTGGAGACGTTCCACCGGGGGCCAGCCTCGGTCAGCAGGCCGGACAGCTTCGCGACGACGTTGCCACAGGCGGCCAGTCCCGCCACGGCCGCGCGCCACTCGGCGAACCCCTCGGCTCCCGCGCCGATCCGGGGCTTGCCGAGGTGGTCGAGCACGAAGGTGGTGCCCGGGGTGGCGCGCGCCGCAGCGGCGCTGGCGGCCAGCTGTCCGACCCGGACGATCAGGTCGTAGGTCAACCCCGCGGCGCCGATGGTGGCCAGCGCCGCCCGCACGTCCACCCGGGCGAGGAACGCCGGGTCGTCGACGCCCTGCACCTGGTCGCGGATACCGACGAGTTTCGCTCCGCCGGGCAGGTCGCGGTAGCCGGCCAGGGTGGCGGGCAGGTCCGGGTCGGTGAGGGACGCCCAACCGACCACGCCCGCGATGTGCGCAGTGGCGGCGGCCAGGGCGAGGAACTCGGCGGTTTCGGCGACGTCGCAGCGGCCCGCCTCGACCAGCACGCCAGCCGTGACGCCTGCCGCCGCCAGCCGGGGCGTGAGGTCGGCGACCGTGTAATCGCGCCGGATCGCCGCCAGACCCGGCGCGGCGAGCCACGGGTAGTCGGCGGTCCACAGGTGGTGGTGTGCGTCGACGATCACGGTGTGGGCACCTCCTCCGGCAGCAGGCCGTCCTTCTTCAGATCGGCCCACAGCGCCCGGGATCTCCCATTCGAACATCTCCAGGTTGTCGGTGATCTGCTCGGGATCCCGGGCTCCGACCACGACGCTGGCGACGGCCGGATGGCCGAGCGGGAACTGGATCGCCGCCGCCCTCAGTGGCACCGAGTGCCGCTCGCACACCGCCTGGATCGCCAGCGCCCGTTCGATCAGGGTCCGCTCGCGGGCGTAGTCGTAGTGGGCGCCCGGCTTCGGGTCGGCGAGCAGGCCCGAGTTGTACGCCCCGGCCGCGAGAACCGAGATGCCCCTCTCCAGGCACAGCGGCAACAGCTCGGCCGACCCCGATTGATCCAGCAGCGTGTATCGCCCGGCGAGCATGAAACAGTCGAAGTCGCCGGCCCGAGCGAGGTCGACCAGCATCTCCGCCTGATTCATGCCTGCGCTGACCGCGCCGATGTCGCCCCGCGCGCGCAAGTCGGCCAGCGCCGGGTAGGCCCCGCTCACCGCTTCGTCGAAGTGGTGGTCCGGGTCGTGGATGTGCGCGATGTCGACTCGGTCCAGGCCCAGCCGCTGGAGGCTCTCCGCGTGCGAGCGCAGCACCCCGTCGTAGGAGAAATCGAAGACCGGAGTGAGCTCGCTCGGCTCCGCCCAGAACTCCTGCTCCGCGACGCCGCCCGGCACGAGCAGCCGACCGACCTTGGTCGACAGCGTGAACTCCTCGCGCGGCTTGCCCGACAGCACCGCACCGGCCCGGCGCTCCGACAGGCCGCCGCCGTAGAGCGGGGCGGTGTCGAAGTAGCGCAGTCCGAGGTTCCAGGCCGCCTCGACCGTGGCCCGGGCGACCTCGTCGCCGACGGCGGTGAACAGCCCGCCGATTGGTGCGAGCCCGAAGCCCAGCCGGGTCACCTCCACCTCGGTGCGCCCCAGTCGGACCTTCTCTGTGGCTTTCACTCGCCCTCCCGCGAACCGTGGCTGAGATCGAGCTGGGCGTGGGGCGCCGGGGGCGCCGCCGCCGGAGTGATGGCGGTCGTCACGCGACTCGCCTGGACTCGATCGCGTCCCGGTCCCAGTCGATGCCGAGCCCGGGGGCGGTCGGAGCGAGAGCGTGGCCTCCCGCGACGGCGATCTCGGACCGGGTTACCGCCCGCAGCTGCGGGATGTACTCAAGGTATCGACTGTTGGGCACCGCGGCACACAGGCTCACGTGCAGCTCCATGAGGAAATGCGGGCAGACTTCGACGTTGCACGCCTCTGCCAGGTGGGCGACCTTGAGCCAGGGGGTGATCCCGCCGACCCGGGCGACGTCGACCTGGATGATGCCCGCAGCCTGGCGGCGCAGGTATTCGGCGAACTGCCCGATCGAATACATCGACTCGCCGACGGCGATCGGGATGCTGGTCGAGCGGGCGAGCAGCTCGTGCCCGGCGACGTCGTCGGCAGGCAGCGGCTCCTCGAACCAGGCGAGCCCGTACGGTTCGAGCAGCCGCGCCCGGCGGATGGCCTCCGCGGCGGTGAGCGATTGGTTGGCGTCGACCATCACGTCGAGCCGGTCGCCGACGGCGGCTCGGACCGCAGCGATGCGCTCGGCGTCCTCGGCCGGATCGGGCTTGCCCACCTTCAGCTTGACGCCCGGCCAGCCGGCCGCCTGTGCCGCTTTCGCCCCGGCGACCAGCTCCTCGGTGCTGAGCTGCAGCCAGCCGCCCTCGGTGTCGTAGAGCGGAATGCGGTCCTTGGCCCCGCCGGCCAGCATCCACAGGGGCAGGCCGGCGGCCTTGGCACGCAGGTCCCACAGCGCGGTGTCGACAGCGGCCAGGGCCAATGAGGTGATCGCGCCGACGGCGGTGGCGCGGGTGCTGGCGTAGAGATCTCGCCACACCGCCTCCACCCGGGCCGCGTCCAGGCCGATCAGGCGGGGCACCAGGTGGTCGCGCAGGAGCGCGAGCACGGCGGTGCCGCCGGTCCCGATGGTGTACGAGTAACCAGTACCCTGCTGGCCGTCGGCCGTGCGAACCTCGACGAAAACCGTCTCCTGCTTGACGAACGCCTGCACCGCATCGGTGCGGACCGTCTCGACGGCGATATCGACCAGGTACGCCTCGGCATGCGTGATCGTGGACATCACTGGCACGTCAGGTATTCCGCTCGATGAGAACCAGCCCGACACAGGCCAGCACAGTGAGCTCAAGCCGGTCCGCGAGGACATCTCGCAGCGTCGACCGTCGCGCCCAGCCGGCCGTCGCCGACCGCAGCGGCCTCCGCCTGCTCTGCGGCCGGCGCCGGCCGGCTGGGCGTAGTGTCACTTGCCGGCCTTGTACCCGTCGTAGTCCTTCTGGTTCAGTTCCAGGTACCGCTTCAAGCCGACGCCGTCGAGACCCTTGACGTAGGCGTCCCATTCGGTGTCGATGTTCTTCGACCCCGTGATGAAGGCCAGCTGGCCCTGGGAGACATAGCTGTCGAGGTTGGTCTTCAGCGTGGCGATCTCGGCGCTGGCACTCGGGTCGGTCCAGACCGAGACGGTCGGGAAGAATTGCGCCTTGTCATCGTGGCCCTCGTACAGCTTGGTTGCCTGGAACAACCGCCGCTCGTATCCGGCCTCGGCGTAGATGTCCATCGGCACCACGTTGGCGTTGCGGTAGGCGAGGGTCAGGTTGTACTGCGCCATCGCGTCCCAGGAGAGGTTCTTGGGCGCCTCCGTACCGGGCGTGCGCTTGTACAGCGGCTGGACACTGTTGTCGAGCGCGATGTCGCCGGCTCCCGGCTTGTTCCAGCCCACGCCCTCCGGACCCATCACCGCGATGTTGGTGCCCTCGGTCGTGTAGATGTAGTCGAGCATCTTGATCGCCGCGACCTGCGCCTCCTTGCTGGCCTTGTTGGTCAGCATGAAGGTGAAGGTGCTGGAGCTCGGGTAGTTCAGACCGCTGTAGCTCTTACCGGACGGCCCGGTGAGCGGCGGCGCGGCGTCGTACTGCTTGTCGCGGCCGTCCTTGGAGCCCAGCTGCACGAAGATAGCCGGGTGCAGGAGAGGCGACGAGCCGATCATGACGGCGTCGGGGTCGTTGCCGGTCGCCTGTAGTGCCTCGGCGTTCTGGGTGAACGAGGCCTGGTCGATCAAACCCTCCTGGAACAGCGAGTGGATGTACTTCAGGCCTTCGCGCCACTCGGGCGTGTTCACCGGAGTGGTGACCTTGTCGCCGTCGAGGGTGAGCAGCCCGAGACCGCCGTTGTTCGCACCGGCCGGCGGGTAGGCGAACCCGCCCATCAGGTAGTCGATCAGGTGACCGTCCTGCACGTCGGCGGTCATCGGGATCTCGTCGGCCTTGCCGTTGCCGTTCGGGTCCTTGGCCTTGAACGCCCGCAGGACCGTACGCAGCTCCTCGGTGGTCTTCGGCATCGGCAGGTTCAGCTTCTTCAACCAGGCACTGTTGATCCACAACTTGTCCGGGTAACTGCAGTGGAAGCAGTCCGACCATTGCGGCAACGCGTAGATGTGCCCGTCGGGCGCAGTCGACATCTCCCTGAGCGTCTGGTTGGAGTCCAACGCCTTCTGGATGTTCGGCGCGTTGTCCTTGATCAGCTTCTCCAGCGGCACCGCGACGCCCTGCTTGCCCAGCTTCAGCACGTCGGCCTGGGAAAACCCGTCCACCCAGGGGATAAGCATGAACAGGTCCGGGTAGTCGCCGCTGGCGAGCGAGATCTGCCTCTTCTCCCTGGCCGGCCCCGCGTCGAACGTGGTGGTCTGCCAGCGGAACTGGATCTTGAACTTGTCACTCATCAACTTCGTGACCGGGTTGGTGTCCAGATTCAGGTCCGCGTTGGCGGGCGAGAACGTGTCGACGATGACCTTGCCGTCGGGGCCCATCTCGGCCTTGGGGGCGTCATTCTTGTTGTCGGAACTGCACCCCGCCACCGCCAGTGCCGCGGCTATCGTCAGTGCAGCGACTTTCCTGATAGAACGCATTTCTATGGTTCCTTCCAATCGCGAATTGCTATCCCTTGACGGCGCCGACCAGCACGCCCTTGGTGAAGTGGCGGGCGATGAACGGGTAGATGATCAGTACGGGCAGGCTCGACACGACGATGAGGGCGTACTTCAAGACGTTGGCGAGCTGCTGCTGTTGGAGCTGCTGCGCCACGTCCGTTGCGCCGACGTTGCGCTGGTTCAGGATGAGCATGTTCCTGAGCACGATCTGCAGTGGATATAGATCGGGATCCTTGAGATAGACCAGGGCGTCGAAGTAGGTGTTCCATTGGTAGATCGTGTACATCAGCACGAGGACGGCCAGCAGCGGCTTCGACAGCGGCAGCACTACCGACCGGAGAAACCGCAGCTCGCTCGCCCCGTCCAGCGTCGCCGCCTCATAGAGCTCGTCCGGGATCGAGTGGGCGAAGAAGGTGCGCGCGATGATCACCTGCCAGACGCCGATCGCGTTGGGGATCAGCAGCGCCCAGCGGGTGTTCAGCAGGCCGAGGTCCTGGACCACCATGTACGTCGGGATCAGGCCGCCCGAGAACAGCATCGTGAAGATCAGGACGGTCATCAGCACGTTGCGCCCGAAGAACGTCTTGCGCGACAACGGGTAGGCAATGGCCACGGTCAGCGTGACGCTGATCAGGGTGCCGGCGACGGCGTAGATCAGTGAGTTGTAGTACCCCCGCAGGACCTGCGGGTTGCTGAGAGCGACTTTGTAGGCGTGCAGCGAGAACTCGACCGGCCAGAACTTCACCCGGCCTGCGCTGACGGCGGTCGCGCTACTGAAGGAACTGGCGACGATGTAGATCAACGGCAGCAGCACCAGCGCCAGCATCACGGCGAGCATGAGCGTGATGACGACCAGGAACACTCGGTCGCCGAACGGCTCGCGGACCTTCTTCGTGGCCGCCGGCTTCCGCCGCGGCCTGGACACGGTCGACGTCGTCGGCGTGCTCATCGCCATAGTCCACTCCCGGTGATCCGCTTGGCAGCGAAGTTGACCAGCAGCAGCAGGCAGAGGTTGACCACCGAGTTGAACAGGCCGACGGCGGTCGCCATGCTGAAGTCCGCGTTGATCAGGCCGGTCTTGTAGACGTAGGTGGGGATGATCTCCGACTGCGCCAGGTTCAGATCGTTCTGCAGCAGGTAGGCCTTCTCGAATCCGATCGCCATCATGTTTCCCACGCCGAGGATCAGGACGATCACCGCGGTGGGCATGATTCCCGGCAGGTCGATGTGCCGAATCCGTTGCAGCCGGCTGGCGCCGTCGATCTTGGCCGACTCGTGCAGCGCCGGATCGATGCCGGCGAGCGCGGCCATGTAGATGACGGCCGAATAACCCGCGGTCTGCCAGACGTCGGACCAGACATAGATGTGCCGGAAGTAGTTCGGATCGCCGAGGAAGTTGATCGGCGCGATCCCGAACAGCCCGAGCCCGTCGTTCACGACGCCGAGCCGCGGCGACAGCACGAGGATCGTCATCGAGACCACCACGACGGTGGAGATGAAGTAGGGCGCGTAGGTGACCATCTGCACGGTGCGCTTGAACCAGCCGTTGCCGATCTCGTTCAGCGCGATGGCAAGCATGATCGGGATCGGGAAGCTCGCCAGCACCAGGTAGAACGCCAGGATGAAGGTGTTCTCCAGCAGCGTGCCGAAAACCGGGTTGGTGAAGAACAGTTCGAAGTTCTTGAAGCCGATCCAGTCGCTGCCCCACGGCCCCTGGATGACGTTGTAGTCCTTGAACGCGATGACGGCGTTGCCGATCGGGATGTACTTGAAGATGACAAAGTACGCCAACGGCACGATCACCAGCAGGTACAGCTGCCAATGCAGCCGCCAGGATCGCTGCGCCTCGGCCCAGCGGCTACGCCGACGCGTGGGCGCGTTCCTGCGCCAAGGGGACCGGACCCGCAGCCGGGTCACGCCGGCCGGCGGACTCGGGCGCGGCGTGGTGATCGTCATCAGGCCACCCACAGGTCGTCGGTGGCGTCCAGGTCCCCACGGCGTACGCCCCGCGGCCGAACCGAGTCGTCCACTGGTCTGGTGCGGGTGATGGCACCCGGCTGCGGGATGTGCTCGACGTGCCTGCCGGCGGGGCTCGGCTTCGGACCGGGTGCGGCAGCCTGCGCCGGGACGTCGCTGGGGGCGGGCGTCGCGCCCAGCCGGGCGGCCAGCGCCGTTTGGCGGGTGCGGACGCGGCTCGCTCGCCCGGCGGAGAGGCCGCCGGGCTGCCCGGGGCTGCGTGACGGTGACCTCACAGTCACACCTCCTACTGGTGGGTGGGGGTGGTGCCGATTCGCGGTGTGGCCGGCCGGGGGCCGGATTGACGCGGGTGGGCCAGGGAACGACGAGCGACCGACGACTCACCGCGGGACTCAGCTGGGCGCCGGGTTGCGGGTGGACCGGTGACGGTCCGGGAAACATGGCCGAAACCTAGGCCCAATATTTAACTTCGTCAAGTATTGATTTAGGCTGGCGTGGGTCCTACTCTCGGCGGCACTCATCTGCGCGTCGCCCACCACCGCCGAGGACTTGATGCCCCCTGTGTTGTTCGATCCCGATCACCGCCTCTGGCTGTTGCGCGGCCCGACCACCGCGTACGCCATCCGGCTCGCCGACGACGACACCGTGCGACATGTCCACTGGGGAGCGACGCTGACGCTGACCGAGGCGGTGAAGGTTGCCGAGCGCATCTCCCCGGCGGCGAGCAGTTTCGAGGCGGTGGCCGCGGTGGACGAACTGGCGGTGGAGGGCGGCGCCCGCTTCGGACCACCCAGCCTGCTCGTGCGCTTCGCCGACGGCACCCGCGGCGTCCAGTGGCGGTACGCCGGCCACGACGTCGACGGCGGCCACCTGCGCATCCGGCTGCACGACCGGCACTACCCGCTGCGCCTCACCCTGCACTACCGGGTATGCGCCGACAGCGACGTGATCGAGCGGTGGACGACCGTCGAGAACCACGACGACCGCACCCCGATCACGGTGCTGCGCTGCGACTCCGCCGCCTGGGCGGCGCCGCACCGGACGGACTACCGGGTGAGCCACCTCGTCGGCGGCTGGAACAGCGAGTTCCAGCTCCGACGCACCGACGTCGCCGTGGCCGAGACGGTCTTCACCAGCCGGCGCGGGGTGACCAGCCACCACGCCAATCCCCGGCTCGCCGTCGACGACGGCACGGCAGGCGAGGAGCACGGCGAGGTCTGGAGCACCGCGCTGGCCTGGAGCGGCAGCTGGCGAATCACCTTGCACCGGGACCCGGTCGGCCGCACGACCTGGACGGGCGGCTTCGGCCACGAGGGGCTGACCTGGTCGCTGGCCCCCGGCGAGGCGCTGGACACCCCGGTGTTCGCCGGCCTCTACACGGCGGGCGGGTTCGGGGCTGCCAGCCGCGCCTGGCACGGGTACGTGCGCCGACACGTGCTGTCCCACCCGAACGAGACGCGACCCGTGCTCTACAACTCGTGGGAGGCGACCGGGTTCGACGTGGACGAGGTCGGCCAGATCGCCCTGGCGGCGCGCGCCGCGAGCCTCGGCGTCGAGCTGTTCGTGATGGACGACGGTTGGTTCGGCGCCCGCACCGGCGACCACGTGGGCCTCGGCGACTGGGTGCCCAACCCGGTCCGATTCCCCAACGGGCTGCGCCCGCTCGCAGCGGAGGTGCGGCGGCTCGGCATGCGCTTCGGCCTGTGGGTGGAACCGGAGATGGTCAACCCGGACAGCGACCTCTACCGGGCGCACCCGGACTGGGTGCTGCACATGACCAACCGCGACCGCACCGAGCTGCGCAACCAGCTGGTGCTGAACCTCGGCCGGCCGGACACCGCCGAATGGACCCACGCCTGGCTCGACCGGCTGGTGGCCGCGCACGACATCGACTTCCTCAAGTGGGACGCCAACCGGCCGTTCACCGAGGCCGGGTGGCCCGGGCACGGCGATCCCGACCGGCTGTGGATCGAGCACACCCGCGCGGTCTACCGGATCATGGACCGGCTGCGGGCCGACCACCCGGGCCTGCGCATCGAGGCGTGCGCCGGCGGCGGCGGGCGGGCCGACCTGGGCATCCTGGCCCGTACCGACCAGGTGTGGACGTCGGACAACACCGACCCGGTCGACCGGATCGACATCCAGCACGGCTTCAGCCAGCTCTACCCCGCCCAGGTCATGGGCGCCTGGGTCACCGACAGCCCGAACGCGGCCACCGCCCGGGAGACTCCGCTGCGGTTCCGGTTCCACGTCGCCATGGCCGGCGTTCTGGGCATCGGCGGCGACCTCGCCGCGTGGACCGACGACGAGCTCAAGGAGGCCGTCGAGCTGATCGCCGCGTACAAGCGCATCCGGCCGGTCGTCCAGCACGGTACGGCCTACCGGCTGCGCGGCGATGGCACGCTGACCGCGGTGCAGTACGCCCACGGCGACGAGCACGTGGTGCTCGCCTGGTGCCCGACCCGCCCGTACGGCCACGCAACCGCCCCATTGCGGCTGACCGCAGTGCGGCCGGAGGTGGTGTACCGGGACACCGACACGGGGGCGACGTACGCGGGTGCCGTGCTGCTCGGTTCCGGCCTGCCCCTCGACCTGCCGTCAGGCGACCACGCCAGCACGCTCGTCCACCTGCGGCCGGTGGGCTGAGCCGGGGCTCAAGGCCGGATCACGGATCAGGTTCGGGGCGGGCCGCGAGGCGCTGAACCTGCACCCGTCACCCCAACAGGTCTCGCAGCCAGCGCAACTGGATCGGTGGCTGGAACGTCGCGCCGCCCTCGTGCCCGTTGTACGGCCAGACCTGAAGCTCCTTCGGGCCCGCGTAATGGTTGTACGCGGCGAGCACGGTCGACGGTGGGCAGACGTCGTCCATCAACGCCACCGAGTAGAGCGCTGGTGCGGTGGCCCGCGCCGCGAAGTTGACGCCGTCGAAGTAGCCCAGCGTGCGGAACACCTGCTCGATCCGGTCACGGTTCGTCGCGCAGAAGTCCGCCAGCTCCTGATACGGGTGCGAGTCGGTGATCTCGGTGGCGCGCCGGAAGTGGGTCAGGAACGGCAGGTCGATCAGCGCGGCCCGTACCTGGCGGTGCAGGCCGGCGACCGCCTGCGCGATGCCGCCGCCCTGGCTGGCACCGGCGACGACGATCCGGGTGCGGTCCACGTCCGGGTGAGCGGCGGCCGCGTCCACCGCCCGCACCGCGTCGGTGAACAACCGGCGGTAGTAGTACTGCTCAGGGTCCAGCACGCCGCGCGTCAGCAGACCGGAGTGCTGCGGCGTGTCGCCGCCAGGCAGGTCGGGGGTGTCGCCGTCGCCCTGCCCGCGGGAGTCCACCACGAGCACCGCGTACCCGGCCGCCGGCCACAGCAGCCACTCGTGGGGCCGGCCCCGGCCGCCGCCGTAGCCGATGAACTGCACGACGCACGGCAGCGGCCCGGCCACGTCCGCAGGGGCGAGGAACCAGGCGGCCACGCGCTGTCCCTCGTAGCCGCTGAACCGCGCGTCCTGCACCCGCACGCCAGGCAGCAACGCGTCGTACGGGGTGAACTCCGGCTTCAGCTCGTGCCGCGCCGCGTCGGACAGCGTCGCCCGCCAGAACGCGTCGAAGTCGTCCGGCTCGACGCGTTCCGGGCAGTAAGTGAGCAGCTCGGCGAGGGGTAGGTCGAACAGAGCCACGCTATGCCTTTCCGGTTCAGAGGGGCGACGAAGCAGGGCGGTGACGGGCGGATGAGTGCGACCGAGCGTAGAATTTCCCAAGACACGAAATCAATACTTGACGAAGTTAAATATTAAGCCTAGGTTTGGGCCATGTATCCCAAGGCGGACGTCGTCGCGCCCGCGGTAACCGCCGTGTTCACCGCGGTGCTGACCGAAGGACCACTCAGTCGGGTCCGGCTCGCTCGCCGGCTCGGGTTGTCCTCCGCCGCTGTCACCAAGGCCGCACGGCCACTCATCGAGATGGGCTACCTGCACGAACTGGCCGCGACCGAGCGGACGGGACCGGGTGCCGGGCGGCCGGCCAGCCCCCTGGCCGTCCGGGCCGACCGCGAGTTCTTCGTCGGCGTGAAGATCACGGCTGACGAGCTGATCGGCGTCGTCTGCGATCTGTGCGCGCAGGTGCGCACCGCGATCCACCGGCCGCTGACCGACCCCGACGTCGAGGCCGTCCTCACCGAGCTCGGCCACCTCGTCGACGAGCTGCTCGACAGCCCCGGTGGCTACCGGGCGCGCACCCGCCGACTGGGGCTCGCCGTCTCCGGCGACGTGGACCCCACCACCGGCCTGGTCCGGTACTCGCCATTTCTGCGGTGGCACAACGTGCCGCTGCGCGAACGCGCGGAAAAGCTCACCGGGCTCACCGTCACGGTCGAGAACGACGTGAAGGCGCTGACCACCGCCGAGCACTGGTTCGGCGAGGGCGTGGGCGCGGAGTCGTTCGCCCTCGTCACGGTGGGCACCGGCATCGGCTGTGGCCTGGTCATCGGCGGCCGGCTCGTCTCCGGCTCGCACGGTGTCGCCGGCGAGATCGGCCACATCGGCATCGACGCGAACGGCCCCACCTGCCACTGCGGCGGCCGCGGCTGCGTGGAGGCCATCGCCGGCACCGATGCCATCGTCGGACAGGCGCGGCAACGCTCCGGACGGCCGGAGCTCACCTTCGACGAAGCGGTGGATCTGGCACGCCGCGGCGATGAGCGCGTCGGCGCCGTCTTCGCCCGCGCCGGCAACGCGATCGGCTGCGGCATCGCCGCGGTCGCGAACCTGGTCGGGCCGGCCCGGATCGTCGTGTCCGGCGAAGGCCTGGCCGCCTACGACCTGTTCGAGACACACATCCGTGCGGGCTTCGAGCGCCAGGCCTTCGGCGCCGCCGCCGAGTGCCCGTTGTCGATCCGCCCGCTGCCCTTCGAGGAGTGGGCGCGTGGAGCGGCCACGGTGAGCATCCAGGCGCTCGTCGCTTCCTGAATCCGGCGTCAACTCCACCCCAGCCGGAGTGCCGCCGAACGTCCCCGAGGACCCGCCGTGCGCATCGCCCTGTTCATCACCTGTGTCAACGACCTCGCCTATCCGCAGACCGGCATCGCGGTCACCCGCATCCTGCGGCGACTCGGTCACACCGTCGAGTTCCCCGTCGCGCAGACCTGCTGCGGTCAGATGCACGCCAACACCGGGTACCGGGCGGAGGCGGTGCCGATGGTCCGCGGCTTCGCCGACACCTTCGACGGCTACGACGCTGTCGTCGCGCCGTCCGGCTCGTGCACCGCCATGATCCGCGACCAGTACCCTCGCCTGCACCCGGCTGCGGCCTCCGTCGCCGGCCGCACCTATGAACTCTCCGAGCTGCTCGTGGACGTCCTCGGCGTCACCGACGTCGGCGCCGCGTTCGCGCAGACGGTCACCTACCATCCGACCTGCCACAGCCTGCGGATGCTGCGGCTGGGCGACAAGCCGCTCACCCTGCTGCGCCACGTCCGGGGGATCCGCCTCGTCGAACTCGACGACGCTACCGAGTGCTGCGGCTTCGGCGGCACCTTCGCGCTGAAGAACGCTGCGGTGTCCACCGCGATGCTCGCCGACAAGTGCGCCCGGGTACGCGAGACGGGCGCGGCGGTGCTCGCGGCGGCGGACAACTCATGCCTGGCCCACATCGGCGGCGGCCTGGACCGCGCCCGCTCCGGCGTACGGGCGATGCACTACGCCGAGATCCTCGCCATGACGGGACACTACGCATGAGACACCCCGCCACCCCCGCCGGAGTTCCGTCCACCGGCGGTGGCCGCATCCGCGCCCCGCTGCCGTTCCCTACCGCCGCCCGAAGCGCGGTCGCCGACGACCAGCTGCGCGCCAACCTGCACCGGGCCACCCGCACGATCCGCGGCAAACGGGTCCGGGCCGTCGACGAGGTCCCGGACTGGGCGGCGTTGCGCGATGCCGGGGCGGCGATCAAGGCCGATGTGCAGCGGCGGCTGCCCGAGCTGCTGGAGCGGTTCGAGGCGGCGGCCACGGCCGCCGGCGCCCGGGTGCACTGGGCCCGGGACGCGGCCGAGGCATGCCGGATCGTGGTCGAGCTGACCCGCGCGGCCGGCGCCGATGAGGTGGTGAAGGTCAAGTCCATGGCCACCCAGGAGATCGAGCTCAATGAGGCCCTGGCGGCGGCCGGCATCGCCGCCCACGAGACCGACCTCGCCGAGCTGATCGTGCAGCTCGGCGACGACACCCCGTCACACATCCTGGTGCCCGCGATCCACTACAACCGGACGCAGATCCGGGACATCTTCCGCCGCCGGATGGCCGACGCGCCCGCCGACCTGGGCGCGGAGCCGCGGGAGCTGGCCGAGGCGGCCCGCCTGCACCTGCGGCGCCGGTTCCTGGAGGCGAAGGTCGCCGTGTCCGGGGCGAACTTCGCGGTCGCCGACACGGGCACCCTGGTCGTGGTGGAGTCCGAGGGCAACGGGCGGATGTGCCTCACCCTGCCGCAGACCCTGATCAGCGTCGTCGGTGTCGAGAAGCTGGTGCCGAGCTTCGCCGATCTGGAGGTCTTCCTGCAACTGCTCCCGCGCTCCTCGACCGGCGAGCGGATGAACCCCTACACCTCGATGTGGACGGGGGTCACCCCGGGCGACGGCCCGCAGGACGTGCACGTGGTGCTCGTCGACAACGGACGTTCGGCGGTGCTGGCGGATCCGGTCGGCCGGTCGGCGCTGTCCTGCATCCGTTGCTCCGCCTGCCTCAACGTCTGCCCCGTCTATGGGCGGGCCGGTGGGCACGCGTACGGATCGGTGTATCCGGGGCCGATCGGGGCGATCCTGTCTCCGCAGCTGACCGGGGTGGCCGACAACGCGTCGCTGCCGTTCGCGTCCACGCTCTGCGGCGCCTGCGCCGACGTCTGCCCAGTCAAGATCGACATACCGGAGATCCTCGTCCACCTGCGTCAACAGGCACCGCACCCGGTGGCGGAGCGGACGGCCATGCGTACCCTCTCGTGGATCATGCGCAGCCCACGACGGTGGGCCCTCGCGTTGCGGGTTGCCCGCCGCGCCGCCGGCCCCCTGGGCGCCTGGCGGCATCGGCGGACCGGGACGCGCACCCTGCGCCGGCTGCCCTGGCCGGCGTCGGCGTGGACGCGGTCGCGCGACGCCCCGCTGCCCGCGCCGCAGACCTTCCGTGAATGGTGGGAAAAGCAGTGACCGCCCGAGCCGAGGTCCTCGCCCGCCTGCGGGCGGCGCTGGTCGACGCACCGACGCCGGTCGACGTGCCGCGCCACTATCGCCGCGTCGCCGAGTCCGTCGATCTGGTCGAGCTGTTCGTCGACCGGCTGGTGGACTACCGCGCGGTGGTCCACCACGGTTTCGATGCTCTCCCGCGTCTGCTGGCCGGCGTCGACCGGCTCGCGGTGCCCGACGACATCCCCGGGCACTGGCTGACCGGCTTCGCCGGGCAGGTCCGCCGGGACACACCCCCTCTGTCGCCGGCCGACCTCGACGGCATGGACGCCGTACTGACCGGCTGCGCGGTAGCGGTGGCCGACACCGGCACCATCGTGCTGGACGCCGGTCAAGCCCAGGGACGCCGGGTGCTGACGCTCGTTCCCGACCGGCACATCTGTGTCGTCCGGACCGGCCAGATCGTGGGCCTGGTGCCCGAGGCCGTCGCCCGGCTCGACCCGCGCGCGCCGCAGACCTGGATCTCCGGCCCGTCGGCGACCAGCGACATCGAGCTGGACCGGGTGGAGGGGGTGCACGGGCCCCGCCGACTGGAGGTCGTCCTGATCCCCGACGACGACGTGATCGCACCCGGCCGCTGACCGAAGTCACGCCGCGGCCCGGGCCCCGGCCGCGCTTCAGATCCGGTTCTCCGCCAATCGGCGGATAGCCGAGGCTGCGGCGCCGCGTGCCCAGTCCTCAAAGGTGTGCGGGCGCGTGACGATCCGGCAGCGGCTCGCCGCGCCGAATGCGTGCTCGGCGTACGCCGCACGCAGGTGTTCCTCGAAGAGGTCGAAGTCGCTCACCGCCTCGCCGCCGATGATGACGAGTTCGGGCCCGGCGAGGTTCACCAGTGTCGCGATCGCCGTGCCGATCACGGTCGCTGCCTGCTCGAACGTCCGGACGGCGATGGGGTCGCCGCGGTGCGCCAGGTCGAGGACCTCGTCGATCGACAGATCCTTGCCGTGGCCTCGGGAGACCTCGGCGACGATGGCGGGGGTGCCTGCGACCGCCTCGACGCAGCCGCGGCGACCACAGGGGCAGATCCGGTCCGGCGAGGTCAGCGGGAGGTGCCCGATCTCGCCCGCGACGCCGTAGGCACCTTCGACGACCGCCCCGTTGACGTGTATGCCGCTGCCGATGCCGCGGCCGATCGTGACGATCGCGAAGGAAGCGGTGCCCACGCCCACGCCGAACCAGTGCTCCCCGATCGTGAGGGCGCGAACGTCGTTCTCGACCAGCACGTCGCGGTCGAGGCGGCCGGTCAGGATCTTCCCGAGCGGCACATCGGTCCAGCCCATGATCGCAGACTCGCGGACGATGCCGCTGTGCGCGTCGACGTCGCCGGAGACGGTGACCCCGACGGCGCAGATGCGTTCGGCTCGCACGCCGAGCAGGTCTACGAGTGTGGTCCCGGTCGCCTCGATGGCGTCGACGACGATGTCGAGGTTGGTGGAACGGAGCGGACGCCGGTCGCTGGCCAGGATGCTCGTCGTCAGATCGGTCGCCACGCCGACGATTTCGTCGGCGTTGACCTTGATGCCGACGAAGACCAGCGCATCGGGAACGACCATGACCGGGTTCGCCGGCCGCCCTGGCTGCCCGTCGCGCTGCGACTCGAGCTGGTCGGAGACGAGGCCGGCCCCGATGAGCGGCGCGACCGCCTTCGTGACCGCCGCTTGCGAGAGGCCCGTGAGCCGGGCGATGTCGATGCGGGTGATCGGGCCCCGCGTGAGGATGCTCTTGAAGACCTCGGCCGCCGCCGCGGAGGCCCCTCGGAGCAGCGAGACTGCGGCGGCTGCTTCGCTCATTCCCGGGATCCCTCTTGCTTGGACGCCGGCCAGGGCGTGGTAACGCGTCGATCGGACACTACGGTAGTCAGCGAGCGGGGCGGAGCCGGCGCCGTCACTGACGCCCGGTTGGGTGGGTGTGGTGGGTCTGATGTGCCGGCGCGTTCATACGCTCGGCGGTGAAGGCCGGCGGGTGCGCCGATGGCGCTGACGCTGTCGGCGAAGATGCGATGTCCAGGTCGGCGCGGGGTGGTCGGACGGCCGTAGCGTGACCTCGCCGTGTGCCGGGAGCTCGAATTCGAGCAGCCGGTCGCCGTGCTCGACGACGATCCGGTGCGGGGCGCCGCGAACGTCGCGGATCACGGCGGTCTCGACGGCGCTGTCCGCCCAGGCGAGGTCGACCTCGAGTCCGCCGCGTGCGCGCAACCCCGCTACCCGGCCGCAGGGCCATTCCGCAGGCAGTGCGGGCAGCAGCCGGATGCGGCCGTGGTGGCTCTGCACGAGCATCTCGGCGATCCCCGCCGTGAACCCGTAATTGCCGTCGATCTGGAAGGGCGGGTGCGTGCTGAACAGGTTCGGCAGGAGCCCGCCCCACTCGGATCCGTCGACGGGGGCGAGCCTGCGGTGGTCGCGGTCGAATGCGGTGATCGCCTCGAGCAGTAGTGCTCGGGCTTCGGCGGCGTCGCCGAGCCGGGCTCGAAGCGCGATCTTCCACGCCCACGACCAGCCCATCGCCCCGGGTCCGCGGGCGTCGAGGAAGCGGCGCGCCGCTTCGGCGAGCTCGGGCGTGCGGACGGGGTCGATGAGACCGAGCGGGTAGAGCGCGACGAGCGGAGACATGTGCCGATGGTGCGGGTCCTCGTCCGCGACATCCGTCGACCATTCGCGCAGCCGGCCGTCGGGGCCGACCTCGAGCTCGGGGAGCCGTTCGAGGGCGGCGGCGAGGTCGACGTCGAGCGGGTCGTCGAGGCCGAGCACGGCGATGGCCGAGCGGGCGCGCTCGAACAGCGCTCGGATGAGGGCGATGTCCGTCGTCGTCGAGACGCTGAGCGCTTCGGGCCGTCCATCGGGGCCGACGAACAGGTTCTCGGGCGAGGTCGACGGGATGGTGCGCAGCTGGCCGGTCACGGGGTCGTCGACGAGCCAGTCGAGGCAGAACAGCGCTGCCCCGCGCATGAGCGGCCATACGGTGTGCTCGAGCAGTTTGAGGTCGCCGGTGAACTCGTAATGGTCCCAGAGGTTGTGGGTGAGCCAGACGCCGCCCATCATCCAGATCGCCCAGCTCGGGCCGCCGTGACCCATGCCGACCGGCAGGCTCCAGCCCCAGAGGTCGCTATTGTGGTGGGCGACCCAGCCGCGGGCGCCGTAGAGGCGGGCCGCGACGTCGGAGCCGGTGCTCGCGATCCGCCGCACGAGTGCGATCAGCGGGTCGGTCGAATCGTCGAGTCCGACCACCGGTGCCGCCCAGTAGTTCATCTGCGTGTTGATGTTGATCGTGTAGTTGGACGACCAGGGCGGTCTGAGCTCGTCGTTCCAGATCCCCTGCAGGTTCGCGGCGGGATTGCCCGAGCGAGACGACGCTGCGAGCAGGTAGCGGCCGTACTCGGCGAGCACGGTCGCCCGGAGGCCATCGTCGTCGCCCTGGAGAATGTCGCGCTCGACGTCCCAGGTGCCGGCCCGCCGACCGCCGATCGCGAAGCGCGCCCCCGAGGCATGGTCCCGCACGTCCGCGAGGTGCTCGGAGAACCGCTCGTCCGCCGTCTGCCGCAGGGCGGCCGTCGCGTTCGAGAGCGCGCGCTCCCGGATCTCCTCGCGGGAGGAGCTGCGCCAGTCGGCGCCGTCAGGGTCGGCCCACCACGATGCGGCCCGGCTCGACGTGGAAAGAGCGATCAGCAGCCGGCTCGCCCCGCGGATCCGCAGGGTGTCGCCGACGGAACCCTCGGTTCCGTCGCTTCGCACCGCGAGCGCCGCGACCGCGAAGTGGTCGAAGCCGTCGGCTTCACCGGAGAGGAAGCGATGAGCCGGCTCCACGGCCGTTTCGTGCAGGGGGGCACCGTCGATCGGCGCGACCACGTCGAGGGTGATGCCTGTCGCGGCGGTGTCGCGTCCCGCCTCGCACAGGCGCGTCGACAGGCGTATGTCGACGTCGAGCACCGGCCGGTCGGCGAGGTACTCGACGAACAGGCAACCGGCAGGCGCGGAGACGAAGGTGCGGCGCGTGGCGGCGGCGCCGTCGATCGCGAGCGATTCGGTCACGTGCGCCTCGTCGAGGTCGAGGATGCGGGCGGGCCGGCCTTCCGCGACGGCCGCGCCGCGCGTCTCGAGCTCCAGATCGACGAACGGCAGGAACTCCTGGGAGTACGGGCCCTGAAAACTCATCAGGAGCGCTTCGGCACGTCGGAGGTCTCCGGCATCGATCGCCGACCGGATCTCGGCGAGGCGTTCGGGCCCGGCTCCGTGCGCCACGAGATCGGCGAGCGCGTCGGCCGGCCCGTCGGGGTGACCCGACCAGATGGTCGCGTCGTTGACCTGGATGCGCGTCTGAGCGCCACCGAAGACCATCGCACCGATGCGGCCGTTGCCGAGGGGCGTGGCCTCCACCCACTCGCGTGCGGGCTGCCGCCAGGCGAGGCGGAGCGTCTCGGCCATCAGTTGATTCCCGCGCCGAGCGAGCACCAGAAGAACTGGTCGCCTGCGAGCTTCACGTGGTTGCCGAAGCCGACCCAGCGGGGCCGGGTGAGGACCGCGTAGCCGGCGAAGCTCAAGCAGAGGCCGCGGAGCGCCGGGTAGACCGCGAAGCCGACGAACGAGGGCGCGATGAGCGCCCAGGCGAGCCGTGCGTCCCCGCGGTGGGCCGGGGAGCTCGCGTTGATCGGGCGGCGCGGCGTCTTACGCCGCATCGCCTGTAGCGGTGGCCGCGTTTCGCGAGCCGTTGATTTCCAAAGCGCCATTGGTCTTCCTGCTCCCGCATGTTCGACCTGTCGCGCGGTGCTCGACGGCGAGGTGACCGACTTCCCCTGCGCTTGCCGCGACAGCGTAGACATGATTAATTTACGGCGTCAAGTAACTTCCCTGTAGCCGTCCACGGAGGCTGTGACCCATGCTTTCCGGCGCCGAAGCCGTACTCACCCTGCGTGCCGGAGGCACCGCCTTCATCGTCGAGGTGCGCCATCCCACCCCCCGAGTCCTGCACTGGGGGGCGGATCTCGGAGAGCCGACGGACGGCCGCGACGAGGAGCTTCGGCTCACCGCCGAACCCGCCATCCTCAACAACTCGCCCGACGAACCCAGGGTCCTGTCCGTGTGGCCGAGCGAGTACGACGGCTGGTCGGGCACCACCGCGCAGTCGGGGAACGCGGCGGGGTACGCGACGACCCCGCGGCCCCTGCTCGAGTCGCATCGCATCGACGTCCCGGGCGACGGCGTCGGCGGCAGCATCGAGTTCCGATTCGTCGACCGGGTGACGGCGCTTCGGTCCACCGTCGTCTACGAACTGGACCGTTTCGGCGTGCTCGCCGTTCGGATGAGCATCGAACGCGACGCGGCCCTCAACGCGTCGACCGGTGGCGCGCCGTACACGCTCGACGGCCTCCTCGCGCTCATGCCCGTGCCCGAACGGGCGACCGAGCTGCTCGACTTCACCGGGAAGTGGTGCCGTGAGCGCGCTCCGCAGCGCACGCCGTTCGGGTTCGGCACGCACGTGCGCGCCGCGCATCGCGGCAAGCCCGGGCACGACTCGCCCTACCTCCTCGTCGCGGGGACGCAGTCGTTCGGCTTCGGCCACGGCGAGGTCTGGGCGATGCACCTGGCGTGGAGCGGCGAGCAGCGCTACCTCGCCGAACGCCTCCCCGAAGGAGCCGGCGCCTTCTCCGCCGTCATCGGCGCGGGTGAGTCCCTGCACTCGGGCGAGGTCATCCTCGCCGACGGGGACCGCTACGAGGCGCCGACGGTGCTGTTCATCTGGTCGGATGCCGGCACCGACGGCGTCGCGGATCGCCTGCACCGCCGACTGCGCAGCCGGCCGAGCCATCCCTCGACGCCGCGACCGCTGGTGCTGAACACCTGGGAGGCCGTCTACTTCGACCACGACCTCGACCGGCTCACCCAGCTCGTGAAACGAGCCGCCGAGGTGGGCGTCGAGCGGATCGTGCTCGACGACGGCTGGTTCCATCGGCGCCGCGCGGCCGACGCCGGCCTCGGCGACTGGTTCGTCGACCGCGACGTGTGGCCCGACGGCCTTGGCCCGTTCGTCGAGGTCGTGCGTTCCCACGGCCTGCAGTTCGGGCTCTGGTTCGAGCCAGAGATGGTCAACCTCGACTCGGCGCTCGCCGAACGGCATCCGGATTGGATCCTCGGGCCGAGCGCCGGTCTCGGGTCGAGTTCAAGGCAGCAGTACGTGCTCGACATCGCCCGCCCCGAGGCGTACGAATACCTGCTGACCCGCATCGACGCTCTCGTCCGTGAGCACTCGATCGACTATCTCAAGTGGGACCACAACCGCGACCTGCTCGAGGCGGTCAGCCGCGAGGCGAGCGGCGACCGGCCGAACGTCCGCCGGCAGACGCTCGCGCTCTACCGGCTGCTCGACGAGCTGCGCGAACGGCACCCGGGCCTGGAGATCGAGACGTGTTCCGGCGGCGGCGGGCGTGTCGATCTCGGCATCCTCGACCGCACCGATCGGGTGTGGGCCTCGGACTGCAATGACCCGGTGGAACGTGTGCAGATCGAGCGGTGGACGCGGGCACTCGTGCCGCCGGAACTCATCGGCTCGCACGTCGGACCGGCCCGGGCCCACACCACCTCCCGCACCACCGACCTGTCGTTCCGGCTCGTCGCGTCGCTCACGGCGCACGCGGGTATCGAGCAGGACCTCACCGTCGCGAGCGACGACGAACTCGCGACCATCGCCGCGTGGTCGCAGCTGTACCGCGAGTTCCGCCCGTTCCTCCACACGGGGCGGGTCGTCAACGCCGACCTCGCTGACGACGCGACCGCGCTCTACGGCACCGTCGCCCGCGACGGCTCGAGGGCCTTGTTCACCTGGGTGCGGTTCCAGACCTCCGCGGCCGGCCAGTCCGGCCGGGTCCGCTTCCCCGGACTCGACCGCACCGCCCGCTACCGAGTCGTCATCCGAGAGGAACTCGGCGCGGCGAGCCGGCACCAGGGGCGAGACCCCGAGTGGGTGGCCCGAGCCGCCGAACACCCGATCGAGCTCTCCGGCGCCGTGCTCGCGGGGGCCGGCGTTCCCATGCCGACGCTCAACCCGCAGCAGGCGATGCTCATCGACATCGGAAGGATCTCATGAACCAGCCGACCATCCTCTTCGCCGGCGACAGCGTCACCGACTGCGGGCGGCGTGAAGACTCAGCCGGGCTCGGAGACGGATACGTCCTCCGGATCGCTGAGACCCTGGGGGGCGAGGCGCACTGGCTCAACCGCGGGATCAGCGGCGATCGGAGCCGCGATCTCCGCGAGCGGTGGGACCGAGATGTGCTGGCGGCGCGGCCGGCGCTCGTTAGCGTGCTCGTCGGCGTCAACGACACCTGGCGACGCTACGACAGCGACGACCCGACCCCGGCGGCGGACTTCGAGGCGAACTGTCGCGCGCTGCTCGAGCCACTCGCCGCCGACCGCGTCGGACTCGTGCTCATCGAGCCCTTCCTGCTCCCGGTGCGGGCGGAGCAGGTCGCCTGGCGTGAGGACCTCGAACCGAAGATCGCGATAGTGCGGAGCCTCGCGCGGGACTATGACGCCGCGCTCGTGCCGGCGGACGCGGCCCTCAACGCCGTCGGCGACGCAGCCGGACTCGCGCCCGACGGCGTGCATCCAAGTCATCGCGGTCACGAGGTGCTCGCGGCGCTGTGGCTTGAACACGCGGCTTCCCAGTTGACGGCGGTGCTCCGACGTTGAGGTGACGAGCCGGCCCGCCGCCTCCGGCAGGCCGTCCCTGTTCGGGGCCGGCCCCACCCACGCCTGGCGCGACCGTAGCCGGTCCGGCCGCCAGGCGTGGGTGGGGTCAGGACTTGGACAGGGTCACGATCGACGTGTCGTCGACCGTGACGGAGTCGCCGTACTCGTTGTAGTAGGCGGTCGCCTGGGTGCTGACCTCGGCGTCGCCCTTCCCGAACGGCGTAGTGCCATTCGGCGTGGCCGAGGCCGTCCACTCCACCGCCGTACCCGGCGTGCAGTTCACCAGGGCACCAAAGGTGCCGCGGACCAGCTCCTTCTTGACCACCTGGAAGACGGCGCCGGTGAGCGATACGGACGCGGGCTGGTCGCACGTCACGGTGCCGTGCACCATCGCTTTGCCGCTCACCGCACTGGCCGTGCCGTCGCTGGCGACGGCGAGCTGAAGGTCCAGGGCGGCCATGGTCTCGGCCTGTGCCGGCGCCACAGTGGCCAGTCCAGCGAGCACACCGGTGATCGACAAGGCGGCCGCGACAGCCGCCCTGCGCCATTGTCTTTGCATCCCCGTTTCCTCTCTGTGCGACAAACAGCCGCCCGGGCGGTTTCCCGGAGACAGCTGTCCGGCAATTACCGCATGTCTCACCGATCCTGTTGGACCCTGGCGGCATACTCCCCCAAATGGTGTCAACGACGGTGACCGGACGGCCGCGCCGTTGGCGACCGGCGGCGAGAGGAGGAGCAGAGATCGAGGAGCGGGTTCGGCAGATCCACCGCTGGCTGTCCATTGCCTTTACTTCTTGATGTAGTCGGCCCGCCGGTCCGCATCCTCCTTCGTCGCGAACACCTCGACCACCAAGCCACGGTCGGTGACATCGACGTACAGCCTAGGGTGGGCGGCATGGCAACCCCTGCCCCCTCGGCCGACGGCTTCGCGGCCCAGAATCCGCTCACCCTGCTCACGCTGGACGAACTCCGGCAGCGCAGCAGCGTGAAGTGGCGCATGCACCCGCCCGACGTGCTCCCCCTCTGGGTCGCCGAGCAGGACGTACCCCTCGCTCCTCCCGTGGCCGACGCGCTCCGCCGCGCGATCGACCTCGGTGACACCGGCTACGCGCACGGGACGGCGTACGCCGAGGCGCTCGGCGAGTTCGCCGCCCGGCGCTGGGGCTGGCACGACTTCCGCGTCGACCACACCAGGGTCGTACCGGACGTGATGATGGGCGTCGTCGAGGCACTCCGGCTCGTGACCGACCTCGGCGACGCGGTGGTGGTCTGCTCCCCCGTCTACCCGCCCTTCTACGCCTTCGTCAGCCACGCCGGCCGGCAGGTGATCGAAGCCCCGCTCGGACCCGACCTGCGGATGGACCCCGCCGCTCTCGACGAGGCCTTCCGCCGGGCCCGGGCCTGCGGCCGCCGGCCGGCGTTCCTGCTGTGCAACCCGCACAACCCGACCGGCGTCGTCCACCGCCGTGACGAGCTCGAAGCCGTCGCCGAACTGGCCGGCCGGCACCGCCTGCGGGTGATCTCCGACGAGATCCACGCCCCCCTGGTGCTGCCCGGGACGCACTTCACTCCGTACCTCACGGTGGCCGGCGCCCAGAACGCGTTCGCCCTGACCTCCGCCTCCAAGGCGTGGAACCTCGCCGGCCTCAAGGCGGCGCTCGCGGTCGCCGGGCCGCAGGCCGCCGCCGACCTCGAGCGCCTGCCGGAGGAGGTCAGCCACGGGCCCAGCCACCTGGGCGTCATCGCGCACACCGCCGCGTTCCGCGCCGGCGGGCCGTGGCTCGACCTCCTCCTCGGCGGCCTCGACGGCAACCGCACGCTGCTGGCGACGCTGCTGGCGAAGCACCTCCCATCCGTCAAATACCACCGCCCCGAGGGCACCTACCTCGCCTGGCTGGACTGCACGGGCCTGGGCATCGCCACCGAGCAGCCGGACGGCGAACCCGGCGTGGCCAGCGACGTCGCCGGGCCCGCGAAGATGTTCCTCGACCGCGCACGGGTCGCCCTCAGCTCCGGGCACGTCTTCGGCAGCGGCGGGGCAGGCTTCGTACGACTCAACTTCGCCACCTCACCCACGATCCTCACCGACGCCGTCACCCGCATGGGCCGGGCAGTCGACGCGCACCACCCGTCGGCGGGCTGAGCCCGCGGTCCCGGCACGTGCCGTCACTGCCGTTCGCACCCGCCTGACGAGAGGCGTGGGCAGCCAAAAAGTTTTGTTCGGTTCCTACAAATGGTGCCGCCTCGGGTTCGGTGGTTACGACATGGCGCTGCCAGCCGGCAGGCGGAAAGGTGATCACTGCCGGAGGCCGGGGTCTCGCGGCGCGTACATCGTGGGTCTACCGGAGGGGTCGTTCGGGTGTTCAGCCGTGTCGCCATCGTCAACCGTGGTGAGGCCGCGATGCGGCTCATCCACGCGGTCCGAGAGTTGGCCGCGGAGACCGGGGCCCGGATCGAGACCGTCGCCCTGTACACCGACGTCGACCGCACCGCCACGTTCGTGCGTGAGGCGGACATCGCCTACGATCTCGGTCCCGCGTCCGCGCGCCCGTACCTGGACCTGAAGGTGCTGGAGCGCGCGTTGGTGGAGACCGGGGCCGACGCCGCGTGGGTCGGCTGGGGCTTCGTCGCAGAGGACCCGGCGTTCGCGGAGCTGTGCGAGAAGGTCGGGGTCACCTTCGTCGGGCCGAGCGCGGAGGCCATGCGCAAGCTCGGGGACAAGATCGGCGCGAAGCTGATCGCCGAGGAGGTCGGCGTGCCGGTCGCGCCGTGGAGCCGTGGCGCGGTCGAGACCCTGGACGCCGCCCTGGCGGCGGCGACCGAGATCGGCTATCCGCTGATGCTGAAGGCGACTGCGGGCGGCGGCGGGCGCGGTATCCGCGTGATCACGAACGCGGCCGAACTCGCCGACGCGTACGAGCGCACCAGCCAGGAGGCGGCGCGGGCGTTCGGCAGCGGCGTCGTGTTCCTGGAGCGCCTGGTCACCGGTGCCCGGCACGTCGAGGTCCAGGTGATCGCCGACGGCCAGGGCACTGCGTGGGCGCTCGGTGTCCGTGACTGTTCGGTGCAGCGGCGCAACCAGAAGGTCATCGAGGAGTCGGCGTCGCCGGTGCTCAGCCCGGCCCAGGTCGCCGAGCTCAAGGCGTCGGCGGAACGGCTGGCCGTCGCGGTCGGTTACCGGGGTGCGGCGACCGTCGAGTTCCTCTACCACCCTGGCGACCGGCTGTTCGCGTTCCTCGAGGTCAACACCCGCCTGCAGGTCGAGCACCCGATCACGGAGTCGACGACCGGGTTCGACCTGGTCAAGGCGCAGCTGCACGTCGCCGCGGGCGGGCGGCTCGAAGGCGAGCCGCCGGTGGAGCGCGGGCACGCCATCGAGGCCCGGCTGAACGCCGAGGACCCCGACCGCGACTTCGCGCCCTCCCCGGGCCGCATCGCGCGGCTGGACCTGCCCGCCGGGCCGGGCATCCGGGTGGACACCGGCGTCAGCGAGGGTGACACCATCCCGGCCGACTTCGACTCGATGATCGCGAAGATCATCGCCTACGGTCGCGACCGCGACGAGGCGCTCGGCAGGCTGCGCCGGGCGATGGCGAACACCACGGTGATCATCGAGGGCGGCGCGACGAACAAGAGTTTCGTGCTCGACCTGCTCGACCAGCCCGAGGTGATCGACGCGAGCGCGGACACCGGCTGGATCGACCGCGTCCGCGGCGCGGGCAGGCTCGTCGCGCAGCGGCACTCCGCCGTCGCGCTGGCGGCCGCCGCCATCGAGGCGTACGAGGAGGAGGAACGCATCGAGCGGCAGCGGCTGCTGTCGACGGCGTTCGGCGGGCGGCCGCAGGTGCAGCACAAGAGTGGCCGACCGCTGGACCTCAAGCTGCGCGGCGTCAGCTACCGGGTGCGGGTGGCGCGGGTCGGCGCGCACCGGTTCCGCGTCCGCATCGAAGCGGGCGCGGCCGTCCGCACCGCCGACGTCGAGCTCGACCGTTTCGACCGGCACACCGGGCAGATCGTCGTCAACGGCGTCCGGTACCGCCTGCTCACCGGGACGCACGGGCCGATCCATCTGGTCGAGGTGGACGGCGTGACGCACCGGGTCGGCCGCGACGAGGGCGGCGTCGTCCGCTCACCCATGCCCGCGCTGGTCGTCGCCACGCCGTTGGAGGTCGGCGCCGAGGTCGAGGCGGGCGCGCCGGTGCTGGTGCTGGAGGCCATGAAGATGGAGACGGTGCTGCGGGCTCCGTTCAAGGCGCGGCTGAAGGAATGCGCCGTCTCCGTGGGCAGCCAGGTGGAGGCCGGCGCACCGTTGCTGCGGCTGGAGCCGCTGGCCGAGGAGGCCGACGAGGCCGCGGACGGCCCCGCCGCCGCGTCCGTCGAGCTGGACCTGCCCGCCGCGCCCGGGGAGATCCCGGCGCGCAAGCGCGCCATGCGCGGCCAGGAGGACCTGCGCGGCCTGCTGCTCGGCTTCGACGTGGACCCGCACGACGACCGTCGGGTGCTCGACGACTACCTCGCCGCGCGTCGGGCGGCAACCGAGGACGGCCACCGGCCGCTGGCCGAGGAACTCGACCTCGTCAACGTGTTCGCCGACCTCACCGAGCTGAGCCGCAACCGGCCCACGGGCGAGGACGGCGGCGGCGACGCCCACGTGCACAGCGCCCGCGAGTACTTCCACACCTACCTGCAGAGCCTCGACGTCGAGCGGGCCGGACTGCCGAGTTCGTTCCAGGCGAAGCTCGCCAAGGCGCTCGGGCACTACGGGGTCACCGACCTGGAGCGCTCCCCCGAGCTCGAAGCCGCCGTGTTCCGGATCTTCCTCGCCCAGCAACGCGCGTCCGCCGACGCCACGGTCGTCGCGGCGCTGCTGCGCGCGTGGCTGCGAGAGTCGCCGCCGGACGAGACGCTGCGCGAGCCGGCGGGCCTCGCGCTGGAGCGGCTGGTGGCCGCGACGCAGGTCCGTTTCCCCGTGGTCGCCGACCTCGCCCGCGGCGTGGTGTTCGCCTGGTTCGCCCAGCCGCTGCTGCGCCGCAACCGCGCCCGCGTCTACGCAGAGGTCCGCAAGCACCAGCGCCACCTGGACGCGCACCCGGACGCGCCGGACCGCCCCGAGCGCATCGCCGCGATGGTACGCAGCACCGAGCCGTTGGTTCGGCTGCTCGGCCAGCGGCTCGTCCGCGACCACCTCGACAACGCGGTCATGCTGGAGGTACTGACCCGGCGGTACTACGGCAACAAGGGGCTCACCAGCGTCGGCATCCGTGAGGTCGCGGGCTGCAGCTTCGTGGTCGCCGAGCGCGCGGACTCGAGCGTGGTCTCCGCTGCGGTGAGCTTCGACGCGCTGGGCGGCGCGCTGCACGGGCTCGCCGAACTCGCCGGCGGCGAGGATGCCGTCGACGCCGACATCTACCTCGCCTGGGAGAGCCAGCCGCAGGACTTCGACGCGATGGCCACCGCGTTGCTCGAGGTCATCAACGCGCACCCGCTGCCGCACCAGGTCCGCAGAGTCACCACCACCGTCGCGGGTCGCGGCGGAGCAGTGATGCACCACCACTTCACGTTCCGCCCGTCCGGCGCCGGGATGGCCGAGGAGCGGCTGATCCGCGGCCTGCACCCGTACATCGCGCAGCGAATGCAACTGGAGCGGCTGCGCAAGTTCGACCTGACCCGGCTGCCGTCGTCGGACGAGGAGGTCTACCTCTTCCAGTGCCTGGCGCGGGAGAACCCGTCCGACGAGCGTCTCGTCGCGTTCGCGCAGGTGCGCGACCTGACCGCGCTGCGCGAGCACGACGGCCGGCTGGTCGCGCTGCCCACGACCGAGGACACCGTCGCCGCCTGCCTCGACTCGATCCGCCGCGCGCAGTCCCGGCGACCGTCGAAGACCCGCTTCAACACCAACCGGATCGTGATCTACGTGTGGCCGCCGAGCGACCTCACCCGGGAGGAGATGGAGATGATCGCCGGGCGGGTGCGCCCGACGACCGTCGGCGCCGGGCTGGAGGAGATCCTGTTCATCGCGCGGCAGCGCGACCGCCAGACCGGCGAGCTGACCAAGATCGCCGTACGGATCTCCTTCGACGCCACCGGCGGCGCCGAGCTGACCGTCGGCGAGCCGCCGGTCGAGCCGGTCGAGCCGCTCGACGACTACCGGCTGAAGGTGCTGCGCGCGAGCAGCCGCAACACGGTGTACCCGTACGAGCTGACCGGCCTGCTCGGCGACTTCGTCGAGCACGACCTGGACGACGACCATGCGCTGGTGCCGGTCGACCGGCCGAAGGGGCGCAACACCGCGGCGATCGTCGCCGGCATCGTCACCACGTCGACCCCGCGGCACCCGCAGGGCGTCACCCGGGTCGTGCTGCTCGGTGACCCGACGAAGTCGCTGGGCGCGCTGTCGGAGCCGGAGTGCCGCCGCGTGATCGCCGCGCTGGACCTGGCCGAGCAGATGCGAGTGCCGCTGGAGTGGTACGCGCTGTCCGCCGGCGCCCGGATCTCGATGAAGTCGGGCACGGAGAACATGGACTGGGTGGCGGCGGCGCTCAAGCGGATCGTCGAGTTCACCCAGGACGGCGGTGAGATCAACATCGTGGTCGCGGGCATCAACGTCGGCGCGCAGCCGTACTGGAACGCCGAGGCGACGATGCTCATGCACACCAAGGGCGTCCTGGTGATGACACCGGACTCGGCGATGGTGCTCACCGGCAAGCAGTCGCTCGACTTCTCCGGTGGCGTGTCCGCCGAGGACAACTTCGGCATCGGCGGCTACGACCGGGTGATGGGCCCGAACGGGCAGGCGCAGTACTGGGCGCCGAGCCTCCCCGCCGCGCGGGACGTACTGATGTCGCACTACGACCACACGTACGTCGCACCCGGCGAGGACGCGCCGCGGCGGGCGACCACCACCGACCCCACCGACCGCGACGTCTCCGACTTCCCGCATGCCGCAGCCGGCAGCGACTTCACCACCGTCGGGGAGATCTTCTCCGCCGAGGCCAACCCGGACCGCAAGAAGCCGTTCGACATCCGGACCGTGATGCGGGCGCTGTCCGACCAGGACCACCCGGTGCTGGAACGCTGGGCGGGCATGGCCGACGCGGAGACCGCGGTGGTGCAGGACGCGCACCTGGGCGGCATGCCGGTGTGCCTGCTCGGCATCGAGTCCCGGACGGTGCCGCGGCGTGGCTTCCCGCCCACCGACGGCCCGGAAACCTACACCGCGGGCACGCTGTTCCCCCGGTCGTCGAAGAAGGCCGCGCGGGCGATCAACGCGGCCAGCGGCAACCGACCGCTGGTGGTGCTGGCGAACCTGTCGGGCTTCGACGGCTCGCCCGAGTCGATGCGAAAGCTGCAACTGGAGTACGGCGCCGAGATCGGCCGCGCGATCGTGAACTTCCGGGGGCCCATCGTGTTCTGCGTGATCTCGCGGTACCACGGCGGCGCGTTCGTGGTGTTCTCGAAGGCGCTGAACCCCAACATGACCGTGCTGGCGCTGGAAGGCTCATTCGCCTCGGTCCTCGGCGGCGCTCCCGCCGCTGCGGTGGTCTTCTCCGGCGACGTCGACGCCCGCACCGCGGCCGACCCCCGCGTACGGGACCTGGAGGCCCGCGCAGCGGCCGCCTCCGGCGCCGACCGCGCCGCGTTGACCGCGGAACTCGACGAACTCCGCTCGTCGGTCCGAGCGGAGAAGCTCGGCGAGGTGGCCACGGAGTTCGACCGCGTGCACAACATCCAGCGCGCTGTCGAGGTCGGCTCCGTGGACGCCGTCATCCGCGCAGCTGAACTCCGTCCGCGCATCATCGAGGCCATCGAGTCACATCTGCGTTGACCGGTCGGGGGCGACCACCAGGCCACCCGCCGTCGCGGCCAGGGCGGCGGTGGCCAGGTGAAGCCCCGGCGAGCGGTCGCGACGTCCCTCGTAGGGTAATGGCATGGCTGAGCGATCTCTGACCTTGATGGCGGTGCACGCCCACCCCGACGACGAGGCGACGAGCACCGGTGGTGTCCTGGCTCGCTACGCGGCGGAAGGGATCTCGACAGTGCTCGTGACCTGCACCGACGGGCGATGTGGCGACGGCCCCGGCGGGGTCAAGCCCGGCGACCCGGGGCACGACCCGGCCGCCGTGGTGGCGATGCGCCAGGAGGAACTGGAGGCCAGCTGCGCGTCGTTGAAGGTCACCCACCTGGAGACGCTCGGCTACGCCGATTCCGGGATGATGGGCTGGCCGACCAACGACCTGCCCGGCGCATTCTGGACCACGCCGGTGGCGGAGGCGGCGGACCGGCTGGCGGAGCTGATCCGACAGTACCGGCCGGACGTCGTCGTCACCTATGACGAGAACGGCTTCTACGGCCACCCGGACCACATCCAGGCCCACAGAATCACCATGGCCGCGGTCGCGATGACGGACATCCCCGCCAAGGTGTACTGGACCACCGTGCCGCGCTCGGCGTTCGCGGAATTCGGCCGGATCATGCAGGAGCTCGGCGTCGAGTGGGCCGAGCCGGACGCGGCGTCTGCGGAGTCGGTGCCGCAGCTCGGCCTGCCCGACGACGAGATCACCACCTGGGTGGACACGAGCAGCTACGGCGCGCAGAAGTTCGACGCGTTGGCCGCGCATGCCAGTCAGACCGAGAACATCTTCTTCCTGCAACTCGGCAGGGACCGGTTCACCGAGCTGATGGGCATGGAGACCTTCGTCCGGGTCCGCGACACCACTGGCGCGCCGGTACCCGAGGACGACTTGTTCGCCGGACTGCGCTGACCGGGCCGGTGCCAGTCGGGGTCCTCCGGGAGACCGGCGCCGGCCACTTCCTGACCGAGACGGCCATCCCGGCACCGTGCTGCCATTGAGCACAGGGCCGTGCCAAGCCGCCTCCGATCACCACTTGTCCCACGGTACGGTCCAGTCGCCCACCCCGTCGGTGAGCGCCATGTGCCGAGGAGTGTTGCGCACATCGACCACGTCGCCGGGCCGGAACGTCTCGTAGAACCATCGAGCGTCGGCCGGTCCGACGTTGATGCAACCGTGCGAGGTGTTCCGGTTGCCGTGGGCACCGATGTTCCAGTCGGCCATGTGGACGAACTCGCCCGAGTAGGAGATCCGCAGACAGAGCTTGATGACCTCGTCGTAGTAGTTGGGATCCTTGGGATCGACGAGCCCGTAGCTGGCCGAGGTCATCCGGTGTGAGGGCTCCCGGGTCATCACCACGTGCGGGCCGGAGCGAGTCCAGTAGCTGATGACCTCCCCGTTCGCGCCCACGGCGGTGCCGCCCTTGCCCATGCTGATCGGGATGTCCCGCACCATCTTGCCGTCGATGTAGACCTTCATCCGGTGGGTGGTGGCATCGGCGATGGCGATGCGGGACGGGCCGATGGCGAAGTTCGTGCTGGCGTTGGCCCCGCCGTAGACGCCCTTGCCGAGATCACGGCCGAAGAGGTTGACCTTCACCGAGATCTTCGTGCCCGGGGTCCAGTACTTCGCCGGCCGCCAGTGCGCGTTCTGGCCGTCGATCCAACGCCACCGTCCCTCGACGGCCGGCGTGGTCTCCACCAGCATCGCCTTCTCGGCCTCGGCGCGGTTCTTGACCGGCTTGCTGAAGTTCACCATGACCGGCTGACCGACCCCGTACGTGCCGCCGTCCCGGAGGGCGGTCAGTGCGCTGGCCTGGAACGTGACGGAAGCGACCCCGGACGGCTTGACCGTGCGGAAGCTGCTCTTGTGCTGGCTCAGCGCGCCGGCGGAGTCGGCCGCCGACACGGCAACCGTGTAGGTCTTGCCATAGGCCAGTTTGCCGGTCGAACGCCACGTCTGACCGTCGCTGCCGAGCTTGCCGGCGACGGTCTTGCCTCCGGTGGCCACCGATACGTCCTTGAGCGTGCCGCCCTCCACCGCCACGACCACCTGCTCGAGCGGCGACACCTTGGTCGCATCGGCAGCCGGGGTGACGGTCACACGCACCTCGCCCGCGGGCGCACTCGCCGCAGCCAGACCAGGCTGCGACCACGCGGCTCCGGACGCGGACCCACGGCTGCAACCTGCGGTCACCAGGCCGGCCGTGACACCCAGACCGGTGGCGATCAACTTTCGACGATTGATCATCTCGTTCCTCTCCGCCAGGAGAGTACTTGTTGGCGGCGCGCCAGGGGATCCCGATGTCGGGTGCCTTACGTCGGGTCCAGTCGGACTATCAGGCATGGCCCGAGACAGACTGGTCACGGACGTCAGAGGCCCGGCAGCGGTGTCAGAGGACAAGGTCCCTGCGACGGCGTCGCCTCGGACTTCGGCAGGATCTGTTGAAGAGTTTTACGACGTTGCGCTTCTTGTCGGCAACTCGGTCGAAGGCTGGTGGTCGCCCGCCGGCGAACACCCTCGGTAGACGGCCCGATCAAACTCAGCGAGCGCTGTCTCCGGTGAGCCCTGCCGGACTGCCGGCGCCTCGCCGGTTCGTCTGGTGCGCGTCACTGCGCGACGCCGTCGAGCAGCTCCGGCACCACATCGGCGACGGCCGCACCGCTGGTCCGCCAGGTGCGCCGAGACGTCCTCAACAAGGCCCTCTCGGCTGCGCGGGCACCGCTGTGGCAGCAGGCGTCCGACCTCGAACGATTCACCGCGCACGGCGACTTCCACTGCTTCGCCACCGCTTGGGGCGGACAGTATCCGGCGATCATCAAGCTGTGGCGGGCGGCCTGGTCGGAGTTCGTCCCGTTCCTGGACTACGACGTGGAAATCCCCCGGATCATCTGCTCCACCAACGCCATCGAGTCCCTCAACGCCCGCTACTGCCGCGCCGTCCGCGCCCGCGGCCACTTCCCGACCGAGCAAGCCGCCCTGAAGTGCCTCTACCTGATCACCCGATCCTTGGACCCCACCGGCCGAGGACGAGCCAAGCGGGCAGTGCGGTGGAAGCCCGCCCTCAAGGACACCGTCATCGTCACGCCGCGGCAGACCGTCGCGGTGGACCTCGACGCCGACAACCCGGGCCAGTGGATGACCCACTGCCACAACATCTACCACGCCGAGACCGGCATGATGATCAACCTCGCCTACCAGGCCTGATTAGCCACCAAGCGACCAGCACACCGACCGCTGACTGCGGCGGCCGTCGGCCGGGCCTTTGGCCTGGCCGTCTCGCCGCACGCAGGTCACGGCCGGCGTGCCGAGGCCACGAACAGTGGAAGCGCCAGGAACAGCCGATCATTCGCGGCTCGGCGCCGCTGGTCGGTAACCCACGCGTCGGCCTGGTCACCGGTCACGGCGCCGGTCGTCCTCCCTGCATCGGCGAACCCGGCGAGCATGGGAAGCATCGTCGCGTCGGTGAAGACACCGGTGCGGACCTCCACGTCCGGCCGGAGGAAGCCGGCCTCCATCAGCAGGTTGCGGTATCGGCGGGCGGCTCGGGGCGCGGGAATGGTGTCGGCGCGGGCGTGGACGATGGTCCGGGTGAGGGCGGGGTCGTCGGAGTCGATGACGATGGTGTCCCAGTCCTGGCCGATCAGGACGATGCGGCTGCCGGGGGCGAGCACCCGCCGCGCTTCGGCGAGGGCGCGCGAGGGGTCGTCCAGTTCGTGGAGGACCTTGTCCGCCCGGTACCCGTTGACCGATCCGTCGGGCAGCGGCAGCTGGTAGGCGTCACCGAGGCGTAGATCTGCCTGGGGCAGCCGGGCGCGGGCGACCGCGATCATCCGTTCGTCGCGGTCGACGCCGATCGGTCGCACACCCCGGGCAGCGAGTTCCGCCACCGCACGGCCCGTCCCGCAGCCGACGTCGACCACCGCGCACGACGCGGTCAGCTGCAGCAGGTCGTAGGAGCGGGCGCGTAGGGCGGCGGCAGCGGGGAGAGCGTCGGCGGCGTCGAGCAACCGGATCAGGCGGTCGGTTCCGGAGGCCGGCTGGGCGGTGTTGTGCTGCATTGACATGCTGATCAGCCTGCGACTTAATGTCGACATGACGTCAAGCGGCTGCGCGTCGGGGATGAGCATCGGGGAGGCCGCCGGCCGGTTCGGCCTGCCCACCCACGTGCTGCGGCACTGGGAGTCCGTCGGGCTGCTCGTGCCTGACCGGACCCCAGCCGGGCGCAGACGCTACGGGCTTGACCATCTGCACCGCATCGCCGCCATCCTCCGCGCAAAGGAAGCCGGGTTCCGGCTCGACGACATCCGCGAGATCATCGAGGCCGACGGCGCGACCAGACGGGACCTCATGCGCCGGCACCGCACCGACCTCGCCCAGCGGATCGCCCGGTCACAGGGGTCGTTGCGGCTGATCGACGCGGCGTTGGCCTGCGAGCATGACGACTTCACCCGCTGTCCGGCCTTCCGTTCAACTTTTGCCGCCCTGGCCGGCGGTCCCGCTTCCGTTAGCGAGCCAGGACTGCACCACGCCTGCACGGCGTAGTCCGGCCCAGCCCGCGCCCTCGAATGTCCGACGGGTGACGACGCCAGCTCTCAGTTCCTACTGCTGGCTGGCCAGCTGCCAGAGCGGACCCGCCGCGAGACCCGCGGCGAGGCTGAGTGCGGCCGCGATGACGGCGGTGCGCGCGGACCACCGTCGAGGGCTGACCTGCTCCGTAGCCACCATGTCGGCGTCGGCGGTGCGGTAGGCCGGCACGATCCAGCGCAGGTAGTAGAACAGGCTGAGCACAGTGTTGACGAAGGCGACGACAGCGAGCCATGCGTAGTCGCCGTCCCAGGCGGCGGTCGCGGTGGTCAGCTTGCCGACGAACACTGCGGTGGGTGGGGTGCCCACCAGGCCGAGCAGCGCCACCAGCAGCGCTGCGGCCAACCAGGGCCGCCGCCGGGCCAGGCCCCCGTAGGCGGTGAGCTCCCGGTGCTCGGGCAGTGCGGCCGTGACCGCGAACGCGGCGATGTTGGTCACCGTGTAGCCGGCGAGGTAGACCAGCAGCGACGGCAACGCGAGGTCGCTGCGTCCGGCCACCGCCACGGGTACGAGGAGAAAGCCGACCTGGCTCACGGTCGACCAGCCGAGCAGGCGTCGTGGATCGTTCTGCCAGTAGGCGGCCAGGTTGCCCAGGGTCATGCTGGCGACCGCGAAGATCGCCACCAGCAGCGCCCACGACGTGGTGCGGGGAAGCACCAGGACGAACCGGTACACCGCGATCAGAGCGCCGATCTTGGGCACCGTGGTCAGGAAAGTCGCCACGGTGCGCCGGCACCCTGCGCGGCGTCCGGCACCCAGAAATGAGCCGGTACGCCGCCGGCTTTGAACATCAGCCCCGCAACGACGCCGACGGTCGCCGCTGCGACGGCCACCGCTGGCGCCTGGGTAAGTCGGTCCGTCAGGTCCCCGTACATGGTCGTGCCGGCGACTCCCGACAGGATGGTCACGCCGAGCAGCAGGAGGATGCCGAACAGCGCACCCATCAGGTAGGTCTTCATCGCGGCTTCCGCGCCGCTGGCGGTGTTCACCAGGCCGATCAGCCCGTAGAGCGGGATGGTGGCCAGCAGGAACCCGACGGCGAGGACGAGCAGGTCGTCCGCGCCCGCGAGGACCACTGTCCCGGTGGTGACGAACAGGAGCAGCGCGTAGGTCTCGCTTTCCCGCGCCGACGCCGCGATCTCATCCGCGGCGAGGGTCAGGACGAGCAGTGTTCCGAACGCGGCGAGGATCCGGGCGACGCCGGTGGCGGTGTCGACGGCGTAGGTGCCCTCGAACGCACGCTGCACCGGCCCACCGAGCTGGACCGCGGCGGCGGCCATGGCGGCGACGAGGACGACGGCGGTGAGGACCCGGATCAGCCACTGTCGCTGCCGAGGGACGAACGAGCCGCCGATCAGCGCGCCGAGGCCACCGACGAGCAGCAGCATCTCGGGTAGCAGGAGCAGGGGCCGCATCCCCATCTCGGCGTCCACCGGTCACCTGCCGACGAGATCGACGACGGCGGCGGAGGCCGGCTCGATGACGTCGAGTAGCGGTCGGGGCAGGATGCCGATGGCGAGGGAGAGCAGCAGCAGGGGCCCGGCCGACCAGATCTCGCTCGGGCGCAGGTCGGTGAATCCGATCGAGTGTCCTCGGGTTTCGCCGGTGAAGACCCGTTGCAACGCGCGCAGGAACAGCGCGGCGGTCACGAGGATGCCGACCAGCGCGACCGCGGTGACGGGGGCGACGGCGACGCTGCCGGTGAAGATCTGGAACTCAGCGATGAACCCGGCGAACGCGGGCAGGCCCAGGGACGCGAAAGCGCCGACGGCGAAGAGCGTGGCGAACGCCGGTGCGGGCGCGGCGAGCCCGCCGTAGGCACCCACGTCATAGGTGCCGACGCGGTCGCGCAGGACGCCGGCGAGGAGGAACAGCGCCCCGGTGATCAGGCCGTGGCTGACCATCTGGGTGACCGCCCCGGTGACCGCCACGGTCCGAGCCTGGGTGGTGTCGGCGGCGACCAGCCCGGCGGCGCCGACCGCGAGCGCGATGTAGCCCATGTGGTTGACCGACGTGTAGGCGATCATGCGTTTGACATTGGTCTGGGCCAGCGCGACGAGCGCGCCGTAGATGACCGACACCACGCCGACGACGATGACGACCCACGCCCAGGCCCGCCAGGCCTGCGGCAGCATCGGCATGGCGATGCGGACGAAGCCGTAGGTGCCCATCTTCAGCAGCACCCCGGCCAGCACCGCCGAGCCGACGGCGGGCGCGTCGGTGTGCGCGGGCGGCAGCCAGGTGTGGAACGGCACGGTCGGGGTCTTCACCGCCAGGCCGACCAGGATCGCGGCGAGCACCAACCCACCAGCGAGAGGCCGGCCGGCCAACGGGGTGGCGGCGGCTAGCGCGGGCATGTCGAAGGTGTGAGGTTCGGCGGCGACGTAGAGGCCGATGAAGCCGACGAGCAGGGCCAGGGAGCCGAGGAAGGTGTAGAGGAAGAACTTCATCGCTGAGTGCCCGCGGTTGCCGTGGCCCCATCCGGCGATCAAGAAGTACATGCCGACGAGGGACAGGTCGAAGAAGACGAAGAACAGGATCAGGTCGGCGGCCACGAACAGGCCGAGGCTGACGCTCTGCAGGAACAGGAACAGCGCCGCATGGGCGCGGGGCCGGTGCCGCTCCCGCAGCGCGTACACGGCGCAGGCCAGGAAGATCACCGCGGTCATCGCGACCAGCGGCAGCGAGAACCCGTCGACCCCCAGGTGGTAGCTGCTGTTCACACCCGGGATCCAGGCGGCCCGCTCCTCGAAGGCGAGCCCGCCGGGAGCGGGTTTCTCGTACCTAACCCACACGACGATCACGAGCGCGAGGTCGACGGCCGCCACCGCCACCCAGGCCCAACGCGTCGGCGCATCGCGGAGCCGGGGCAGGCCGACCAGCGCCAGTGCGGCGGCGAGGGGCACGAAGACGATCAGACTGAGCACGCTCACCTCAACGCGACGAGTAGGAGGACGCCGACCACGACCACCACGACGGCCTGCAGGTAGTACTGATGCAGTTGGCCGGTCTGCGGCCGGCGCGCGAGCTGACCCAGCCGGCGCGTCCAGCCGGCGAACCGCTCCACGGCACCGTCCAGCCACCGGTCGTCGGCGCGGGCGGACCGGTCCGCCACCCGCAGGGTCGCGGCCGCGACCCGCTCGACGCCCCGGTCCAGCACCCGGTCGTCAAAGCGGGCCAGGGCGTCGGCGAGCCACAGAGTAGGGCGTACGACGAGCAGCCCTGCGGCGCTCTCCAGTCCGAGCCAGCGCAGCGCCCACCGCGGCTCGGGGACTCGCCTGCGGGCCACGGCCAGGACGATCACCAGCGCGATGGCCGCGGACACACCGAGTTCAAGCGGAGCGGCCCGGGGCGCTCCCCCGTTGCCACCGCTCGGGCCAGCAGGCCGTCGACCGGCGGAAGGGCGAGGACCCCGAGTACGGCGGCGGCCACCGCGAGCACGACCACGGGCAACTGCTGGAACAGGTTCACGCCGCCGATGCCCTGCTCCGCCTCGTGGTGGGCCTCGACGTCGGCCCGCCGGTCGGCGGGCACCCGCCGCCACATCACGATCAGGATCTTCCCGGCATACGCGGCGGACAGGGCGGAGGCGACCAGGCCGACGGCGTAGAGCCATGGGGACTGCGCCAGGGCGGCGGCGAGGACGGCGTCCTTGGTCGCCCAGAGCGACAGCGGCGCGACGCCGGCGAGGGCGAGCGCGCCGACGGTGGCCGACCAGCCGACCAACGGCCAGCGCCGAGCGACGCCGGACAGGCCGGCGAGCCGCTGGGTGCCGAGGGCGGTCAGCCACGCCCCGGCGGCGAGGAACAGCAGCGCCTTGGTGGCGGCGTGCGCGACCAGGTGTACGGCGCGCCAGCGACCGTACCGGCCCCGGCGGCCATCACCACGAACCCCAGCTGCGCGGCGGTGGAGGCCGCCAGCAACTGCTTGAGGTCCCGCTGGGCGACCGCCACAGCGCCCAACAGCAGGGCCGTCGTGGCACCCAGCCAGCTGGTCACCGTTCCCGCCCAGCCGGTCGAGACCAGCAGCGGCTCCACCCGCAGCAGCAGGTAGCCGCCCATGGCGACCATCGCCGCGGAATGCAGCAGGGCGCTGACCGGGCTGGGACCGGCCATCGCCCGGGACAGCCAGAACGAGAACGGCAGTTGCGCGGCCTTACCGAGCGCGGCGACCAGGATTCCGGCGGCGATCACGTGTCGCCACCCCATGCTGCCGCCGGGCAGGTCAGCCAGGGCCAGGCCCGCCCCGCCGGCGAGCGCGGCGGCCGCAGCGAGGTAGAGGCCCAGATCTGCGGTGCGGGTGGTGACGAACGCGGTCAGACCGGCCGACATGCGGTCGTCGTCGCGCCACCAGAAGCCGATGAGCGCGTACGAGGCCGCACCCATGATCTCCCAAGCGAACAGCAGCGTGGGTAGCGTCGCCGCGGTCGCGGTGAGCGCGGCGGAGGAGGCGAACAGCAGCATCAGGCCGTGGAACCGGGCCCGCGCCCGCTGGATCTCCCCGGCCGCGAAGACCAGCACCAGCAGGGTCACCGCCGCGACAGTGGGCACGAGCAGGGCGGCCAGGCCGTCGACGGTGAGCGCGAAGTCGGCGCCGGCCATGAACGGCACCGCCACGCTCGGCCGCTGGAATGCCACCACCGCCGACAGCGCCAGGGTGAGCGCGGCTGCGCCCAGGGAGACCGCTACGACGATCCGGTCCGCCCGCCGGGTGAGGGCGAGCAGACCGCCGACCGCCGCCGGCAGGATCACCAGCAACCAGAGCGAGGCCTGGGCGAAGTCACTCATCCGTTGAGGTCCGCCGCCATGTCGGTCATGTCCACCCGCCGTACCCGATGCAGGTGGGTGGCCACGGCGAAGCCCATCGCCATCTCCACCGTCATCGCGACGATGATCACGAGCAGCAGCACCTGCCCGGAGGGGTCCGGGGCGAGGAACCACCAGAAGCCCGCGGCGGCCAGGATGAGCCCGTTGAGCATCAGCTCCAGCCCCATCATCACCATCACCACGACCTGCTGGGACAGCGCCCCGTACAGCCCGACGCTGAAGAGTGCCGCGGCCACCAGCAGAACCGTCTGGAGGGTCATCGGCCGACGCCTCCCGGTTGCGGGTCCTTCGCCGGTCGGCGGCGAAGGTCGTCGCCAAACCGGTCGTAGCGGGTGCGGTGCGCGGCCAGCACCACTCCAGCGACGATCGTGGCCGCCATGACCGCGCCGACCACCCCCATCACCAGCATCTTCGGACCCATCAACTCCTCACCCAACGCCACCGTCACGCCGGCGGGCGGCCTACCACGGCGGGCCGGCCAGGGAATGAGCACGGCCCCGGCGGCCAGGAGCACGAAGGAACCGACGGCGGCGGCCAGGGCGTGCCGCTTGTCGTGCACCATGCTCATCGGCATCAGCGCCGGGTTCATGCCCATGAACATGACCATGTAGACGGCCATCACGGCCATCTCCATCACCATCATCAGGATCGTCACGACGCCGACGTAGTTCTGCTGCAGCAGCAGCACCTGCACGCCCACCGCGATGAACGACACCGCAAGGGCGTAGCTGGCCCGGGCCATCGAGTTGACATAGAAGACCGCGGCGCCGGCGAGCACAGCCACGACGGCGAGGGCCCAGAACGAGATGTGAGTGATCATGGGTCACGTCCTCCACACCACGACGACAGCGACGAGCAGGTCCTGCACGAGCACCGCGGGCAGCAGTACCAGCCAGCCGACCTCCATGAACAGGTCCGGTCGGAACGCGGGCAGCCGGCGGCGCAGCCACACGAACACCGCGAGCAGGGCGACCGTCTTCACCAGCACCCAGGCCCAGCCGGGCAGCAGCGGGCCGGCCCCACCGCCGAGGAACATCGGCACGGCGAACGCCGCCCCCGCGACCAGCAGTGCGTACCGTCCGCCCTGGAAAACCAGCCGGTCGACCCCCGACAACTCCGCCGTGACGCCACCGGCGATGTCGGATCCCAGCGCCGGCGTGAACGGTCCCCAGACCGCGATCGCGACGACTCCGGTGCAGTAGACCAGGAACGCGACAGGCATCCATACCACGAACCACAGGTCCACCTGCGCGGCCGCGACCGTCCCGACGTTCAGGCTCGACGCGGCAACCGCGGGCGCTACCAGCGCGAACATCAGCGGGAGTTCGTACGCCAGCCCGTGCGCCAGGAAGCGGTAGCCGCCGACCAGCGAGTGCACGGAATTGGCGCCCCACCCCGTCAGCCACACGAAAGCCCACGCCAGGACATCCATCGCGTTGAACCACATCACCCCGACGTCGAGGTCGAACAGCGTCCACTCCCCCAGCGGCACCACCGTCACGATCATCAGCGCCATGAAGAGCAGACCGGAACTGCCGATCCGCCACAGCAGCGTGTCAGCGGCGACCGTGGTCCTGCGCCGCTGCCGCATGAGCCGAGCCATCTCCCCCAACGGTCGTGTCAGCCCGGACGGCCCTGCTCCCGCGGCCCGCGCCGTGAAGACCCCGTCAAGCACAGCGGCGAAGGCCGCGAGTAGGCCCAAGATGGCAGCCGCACCCAGTGCCCATCCGGCGGGGACCGTAGTGACCGTGTCAGGCATGCGCCACCTCGCTCGCCGCCGGCAGCGGATCGAGGTCAAGGCTCGCGACGACCAGCCGCGCGGTGGCGACGTCCAGCCCACGCACCACGTCGCAGACCTTGACGATCAACACCGGCTCGCTGGCACCGCTGCTCCCGCCGTCGGAGCCGGCAATGTCATCGGCCACCCGCTCGATCATGGACAGCAGTCGGTCGTAGGTGTCTCCTCGTAGATGGCCGGGAAGACCCAGGCGCGCAAGGTCGGCCTCGGTAAGGAGCCCGACTCCTCGCAGCGACCAGCGCAGCAGCCACGCGCGCTTGATGCGGTGACGCAGCCGGTCGAGATCCTCGGCCGCCTTCCCCGCGCCTCGGTCGGTCAGCAGCAAGTCGCGCAGACGCCGGGCGTGGCTGGCCGCGTCGTCCCATCCCGCAAGGGCGAGCAGTCCCGCTGCGTTGTCGCAGCGACGCGCCGCGTGGTGCCGTACGTCGGGGTAGCTCACGTCACCCTGGTCGGAGGGGACGCGGGCGTCGACCACGGTGACCTCGGCGTCGACGATGAGGTCGCCCTGCAGCGAGCAGCGCAGGACAAGGCCCGCCGGCCAGTGCGGCAGAACCGAACCCATCCGAAGGTGCAGGACGTCCATCTCCAGGCCGTCACGGTCGTCGCCTCCCTGCGCGAGCGGTATCCCGGCCGGCGTCATGTCCATCGCGCCGTGGTCCATCCCACCGTGGCCGCCGTGCTCCATCCCGCCGTGGCCCATTCCACCCTGGCCGCCGTGCTCGTGGTGCTCCATCCCGCCGTGGTCGTCATGCGCGCCGTGGCCGCCGTGCTCGTGGTGGTCCATGCCGGCGTGCTGAGCGTGACCGACCTGATCGGTGTCGCCCCCCTCGCCATCGCCGGCGTGGTCGCCGTGGTGATGGCCGCCGTGGCGCACCTCCCGGTGCTCGTCACGGTGCGGCTCGTCGTCTGGAATGGCGGATCGGCTGCGACTGTCGTCCTGCTGCCGGCCCACATCGAGAAGCTCGGCCTTAGCCCTGTCGAACGCCGCCGCCGCGAGGTGCGGGGCATCGATCTCGACTCGGGCGCGTGGCCCGGGCATCTCGTCCCACAGTCGCGCGACCACCGCCGCCATCTCCGAGCCGGAGGTGCCACACACTGCCAGCACGTCCGCGTTGGCGGGCGTGGACACGGGCAGCCAACCTCGCTCGCGGATGTGCAGCTCCGCCGCGACACGCGTCAGCCAGTGCCCCGGCACCTCGACCACAAGGACGTGCGCCTGATCGACCGCATACTTGGCAAGAACGTGACTCAGACCCACCGCAGGGCCCCCTCCCGCCACGCCCACAGCACCGCAACGAAGACCGCACCGAGGAACAGGAACATCTCGACGATCGCCGTGACCCCCACCTCAGCGACGACGACCGCCCACGGGTACATGAACAGCATTTCCACGTCGAAGGCGAGGAAGAGCAGCGTCGCGAGGTACCACCGGACGTGGTACCGGGACAGCGCGTGTTCCTCGGGCCCCCAGCCGGACTGAAACGGCAGGACCCTGAGCGCGTCGGGCGCGAGGGCGACCAGACGGTGCAGGCCGTACAGCCCGGCAACGAAGACCGAAGCGACCAGCGCCATCGCTGCGGCTCCTGCATACATGTCGCCTCCTTCAGGGCCGTTACGAGTCTGCCCGTCCGGAACCGGTCGCCGGGCGCATACCAGCACGAAGCTTCGGGTGGGCACCACAGATGCCATGGCCCAGAGGTGCACCCGCGAGACAACGCGGGACGGCGATCAAAGCACCAGGGGCCACACAGCCACGAGTCATGGCTCCGGCACGAGGGTGTCCGTGTCAGTGGGGGCGGACGGAGGCGTGCGGCTACGTCCGGCGTACCGCCATGTCGGCCAGCAGCAGCCCGACCGACGGCCCTCCGTCAGGTCGTACGCCTGCCGGGGCACGAGAGCGGCGTTCGCACCGTCCCTGCTATGCAACCAGGGCAGCAGCGTGGGAACTGATGTGGCGACGATCGCGGGGAAGGTGGAATCGAGCCAGCCGTCGCCCGCTGGCAACCCCAGGTCGAGTCTTCAGCGCGTCTCCTCGATCGCCTGCTCGGCAGCGCGGCGTACGTCGTCGAGCAGGATCTCCATGTCGCGGCGGGTGGTGCGGTAGTTGAGCACGCAGCCGCGCAGCGCGAAGCGGCCGTTGATGGTCGCGTTCGACAGGTACGAGCTGCCAGCCTGCTGCAGCGCCAGCATGATCCGTTCGTTGAGGCGGTCGAGTTCCTCCTCGTCGGACTGGGACCGCGAGCCGGCATGTGCGCCCCCCGGCAGGTAGCGGAAGCAGAAGATGGAGAGTTCGACCGGGGCGAGCAGCTCGAAGTCAGCGCTGGCGTCGACGAGCTCGGCCAGGTGACGGGCGCAGTCGAGGTTGCCCTCGACCGCGTCGCCGACAGCTCGCGAACCAGCGTGCGCCAGCGCCATCCAGACCTTGAGCGCGCGGAATCGCCGGGACAGGTCCGGGCCGTAATCCCAGAAGGCGAAGGCCTCGGCCGGCTCGGTCTGCATGACCCGGGTGTAGTCGGCGTCCAGGCTGAAGGCCCGCCGCGCCGCCTCGGGGTCGCGGTAGATGAGGCAGCCGCAGTCCGCGGGCAGGTAGAGCCACTTGTGCGGGTCGAGGGCGATCGAGTCAGCCTCCGACATGCCGTCGAAGAGCGGACGAGCCGAGGGGGCGAGCCGCGCGAAGCCGCCATAGCACGCGTCAACGTGCATCCACAGCCTGTACCGCCGCGCGACCGCAGCGATATCGGCGAGCGGGTCGACCGCGCCGGTGACGACGGTGCCGGCGTTCGCCACCACACAGAACGGTTCCGCCCCGGCGGCCCGGTCCTCCTCGATGGCGCGGACGAGGGCGTCGACGTCCATCCGGAAGCAGGCGTCCACCGGGATCTCGCGGACGTTCGCCCGCCCGATGCCGAGCAGCGCGGCGGCCTTGTGGATCGAGTGGTGGGTCTCGGTGGAGGCGTAGACGCGCAGCGGCGTGGGGTATGCGGCCGCACCGTGGGTGGCGACCGCGTCGCCGCAGTGGCGGTGTCGTGCGGCAGCGAGCGCCGTGAAGTTGGCCATCGATCCGCCGCTCATGAATAGGCCCCCGGCGCCCGGGTCGCAGCCGAGAGCCTCCTTGATCCAGTCGATGGCCACGTGCTCCAGCTCGCCGGGAGCCGGTGCCGACCGCCACGCGGTGAGGTTCGCATTCAGCGCCGACGCGAGGAAATCGGCCACCGCGGCGACCGCGGTGCCCGGCGCCGAGACGTACCCGAAGAAGCGGGGATGCCCGTTGTGCCGGCTGCCGGGCACGATCACCTCACGGAAGACCGTGAGCAGGTCGGTGAAGTCACGGCCCTCGACGGGCAGCGGCTCGGCGAGCAGCTCCTTCAGTGCGGCAGCGGAGGTTCGCGGGCCGATCGGCAGGTCCCGGATCGAGTCGTGGTAGGCGGCGATCCACTCGACGGCGCGCCCACCCATGTCCCGGATCTGCTCCGCCGAGGGGTCCAGGGCGGAGTCGACGCTGCGCCGATCGGGTGAGATCGAAGTCATGACCCGGAGGATAGTTTGGATCATGTCCTGGCGTTCGCCCGCGCCGCCGCCCCCGCCCCGGCCTAGGTGACTGGTGTTAAACGATGACTGCCACCGGCGCCGCGGTCATCGTCTTGCATCTATTTTCGGTAGTTTGTTGGGATGACGTTGGGCAAAGCGTCGCAGCAGCTGGATCTCTTCGATCCGGTCAGCCGGTTCTGCGCCGAGACGCTGCCGGCGAACTCGATCTACGCGTTCCTGCACGAACACCGCGACCGGCTGTTCCCGGATGGCCTGTTCACCGACCTGTTCGCCCAGACCGGCCGCCGGTCGGTGCCGCCGTCGGTGGTGGCGACGGTGATGGTCCTGCAGCGCCTGGAAGGACTCTCCGACCGCGAAGCCGTCGACCGGTTCGCGTTCGATGTCCGCTGGCAGTATGCGGCCGGGGCAGGTGGCTGGGACGGCGCCGGCCGGGCCGGGTTTGCGCACACGGTCCTGGTCGACATGCGGGAACGGCTGCGCGGCTCGAACCGCCCGGACCGGATCTTCGAGGTCGCCCTCGCCGCCGCCGGGCAGGCCGGGCTGGTGGGCCGCCGCCGGGTGCTGGACTCGACACCGTTGTATGACGCGGTCGCCACGATGGACACGATCACCCTGATCCGCTCCGCGGTCCGCGGCCTGCTCGCCGCAGCCGGCCGGGGTCGGGCTGCTGAGCTACGAGCGGTGCTGACCAGCGGTGACGACTACACCAGCACGGCGAAACCGGTCGTGGACTGGGACGACAAGACCGCCCGCGAAGCATTGATCGACTCCCGAGCCCGCGACGGCTACGCCTTGCTGGCCGCCCTCGACGGCCGCAAAGACCTACCCGAACCCCTCGTCCAGGCGATGACGCTGCTGGCCACGGTGCTGGGTCAGGACCTGGAAACCGGCGACGACGGGGTACTGCGGATCGCCCGGAAAGTCGCCGCGGACCGGGTGATCTCGACCGTCGACCCGCAGGCCCGGCACGGTCATAAGACAAGCCACCGCGGCTTCGACGGCTACAAAGGGCACATCGCAGTCGACCCGGACAGCGAGATCATCACCGCCACGCAGGTCACCGCCGGCAACACCGGCGACGCCGCAGCGGCCGCCGACCTGATCACCGACCTCACCGAACCCGTCGACGCCACCGACACCGCTGCCGGTGACGCGGCGGTCTACGGCGACGCCGCTTACGGCGCCGGCGAGGTCCTCGAACGGCTGCACGACGTCGGGATCGACATCAAGACCAAGGTCCAGCCCCCGAACGCACCGGCCGGCAAGTTCACCAAGGACCAGTTCACCATCGACCTCGGCGCGGGCACGGTGACCTGCCCGAACCAGGTCACCACCGCGATCCGGCCGATCAGCGAGCACCCCCGCCATGCCGGGAAAGCCGATTTCGGCAAAGCCTGCACCACCTGCCCACTGCGAGCACAGTGCACCGCGTCGAAGACCGGCCGGCAGATCACCATCAGCCGCTGGGAAACCCACCTCACCACGGCCCGCAACCGGCAGACCGACCCTGCCTGGAAGGCCGACTACCGGGCCACCCGCCCCAAAGTCGAGCGCAAGATCGCCCACCTGATGCGCCGCCGCCACGGCGCCGCCGCGCCCGCATGCGCGGCCTGCTCCGCGTCGCCGCCGACTTCACACTCCTGGCCGCCGCCACCAACCTCACCCGGCTCGCCACCCTCGGCCTCACCCACCAACCCCGCGGCTGGACCCTCGCCTGACCACCACAGAACGCCCTCCACCAGCCACTATCCGCCCCAGCAGCGGCCCGCCGGTCCTCACCGGCATCAGTGAACCGCTGATCAGCACAACCAAACGCCGCCGCGCACCAGACCAGCCCGCAACCCCAAAGACCAACACGGGTAGACCGGAACTCCGGCCAACCCGCGTTTAACACCAGTCACCTAGGACGTGGCCGCCGCCTCGACGGCCGGCTCCTGTGGCACACGAGAGGCGACGGCGATGACGAGTACGAGCGGCACGAACAGCAGCGCGGGCTCCCAGGCGGGCTGAAGCAGGGCGACCAGGGCGCCGACGGCGGCGCCGCTCAAGAGGGCCAGCAGGATCTCGACCTTGGCAGAGCGCACGACAACCGGCAGTTACGGCCAGCGCGGCGTTGCGCAACGCGGCGTCGCCGTACCTCGGCGGCGGTATGTGCCCGTAGCGGCCTGCGCTGCTCGACGTACCCCGGGTGCCGCTGCCTGACCGACGATGCTGCCGGTGTGGCCGGCGCACGATCTCAGGGAACGGCGCAGAAGCAGCCCACACGACAGGAGATTGCAATGCCGGCAGAACTGATGAGCTTCACGCTGCACGCCCACCCGTACCCGGGATGGTCGGAAGGGCACGGTCCCTGGAATGGCGGGGGACCGGGTTGGTGGCTGATCTTGCCGATCCTGTTCTGGGTCCTCGTCCTGTCCGGGATCGGGTACGTGGTCTACCGCAGGTCGCCCGGGCAGTCCGCCCGCGGCGCCGCCGAGCGCACGCTCGCCGAACGGTACGCCCGCGGCGAGATCGGCGAGGACGAACTGAAGCAGCGCCGCGCCGTCCTGCGCGGCAAGTCGTAGGTGCGCCGAGCAATGAGGCGTCGGCGCTCCGCCTGGCGCCGACGGACCGTCATCGAAGTTGGGAGGTGAAGACCGGCCGGCCGTGCGTGGTAACGGTGGAGGGCGAAGCCGCTGAGCTACCCGGCTGGCTCCTGGGCCGGCAGCAGGCTGATGGGCTGCTGGTGCGGAGCCGATGAAGCTCCCGATCCGCCGCTCTGGTTGTAGGGCTCGGTTGTCCCCGGCAGGCCATCGCCTCGGTGTTCTCTGGGAGGTCACGCCGGCCCGCTCGCCCACCCGTGAAGCGTGATCGGTTGACCGCCCAAACGGAAGCACGAATGGCTTCCCTTGCGCCGCCACGACGCACCAGGGGCACACGTACAGTATGCAGGCAAAGCTTCTCTTCATTCAGTTGCTTGGTCGCTGCTGATCTTGGAGGGCCCGTTCCTTCTCGCCCTCGCGCCACGCCGTGGATCTGGACACCACGAGACGGTGCACCCAGGCTCAGCTACGAGAGCCCCAAAAAAAAATCGGACGGCGCTGTCGAGAACTGGTGACCGGCTCCGTCCCTGGGGTGAACGTGACCACGATGGGTCGCACCAGCGCTCAGGAGAATCACGATGGCCAAGTACTTGCTGCTCAAGCACTATCGCGGCGCTCCGGCTGCGGTCAACGACGTGCCCATGGACCAGTGGACGCCGGAGGAGATCTCGGCGCACGTGCAGTACATGAACGACTTCGCGGCCCGGCTCGAGAAGACCGGCGAGTTCGTCGACGGTCAGGCGCTCGCCCCCGAGGGGACGTTCGTCCGGTACGACGGTGAGGGGCGCCCGCCGGTCACCGATGGCCCGTTCGCCGAGACCAAGGACCTCATCGCCGGCTGGATGGTGATCGACGTCGACAGCTACGAGCGCGCCCTCGAGCTGGCCGGGGAGCTGTCGGCCGCCCCCGGGGCGGGCGGCAAGCCGATCCACGAGTGGCTCGAGCTGCGCCCCTTCCTGACCGCGCCGCCCACCATCACGGAGTGACCTGATGGACGAGGCCCTGCTCCGGAGCCTCACGCCGAGCGTGCTCGGCATCCTCGTCGCCGCGGAGCCGACTTCGCGGCGGCCGAGGACGCCGTGCAGGACGCGCTGATCGAGGCGCTCCGCGTCTGGCCGGCCAACCCGCCGCGAGACCCGAAGGGCTGGCTGGTCACCGCGGCCTGGCGCAAGTTCCTCGACACGACCCGGGCCGACGCCGCCCGCCGCCGACGTGAAGAGCTCGTCGACGAGGAGCCGGCGCCCGGGCCCGCACCCGCGGCGGACGACACGCTCCAGCTCTACTTCCTGTGCGCCCACCCGTCGCTGACGCCGTCGTCCGCGGTCGCGCTCACGCTGCGCGCCGTCGGCGGGCTGACCACCCGCCAGATCGCCCACGCCTACCTGGTGCCCGAGGCGACCATGGCGCAGCGCATCAGCCGGGCCAAGCGCACCATCTCCGGCGTGCGGTTCGACCAGCCCGGCGACGTCGCCACCGTGCTGCGCGTCCTCTACCTGGTCTTCAACGAGGGCTACTCCGGCAACGTCGACCTCGCCGCCGAGGCCATCCGCCTCACCCGGCAGCTCGCGGCCGCGATCGACCACCCCGAGGTGGCGGGGCTGCTCGCCCTCATGCTGCTGCACCACGCCCGCCGCGCCACCCGGACCGCGCCCGACGGCAGCCTGGTACCGCTCGCCGAGCAGGACCGCAGCCGATGGGACACCACGTCGATCGCCGAGGGCGTCGACATCCTGCAGGCCGCCCTCGCCCGCGACCGGCTGGGCGAGTTCCAGGCCCAGGCCGCCATCGCGGCACTCCACGCCGACGCGCCCACCGCCGAGGAGACCGACTGGGTGCAAATCGTCGAGTGGTACGACGAACTCACGCGCCTGACCGACAGCCCGGTCGTCCGGCTCAACCGCGCAGTGGCCCTCGGCGAGGCCGACGGACCGCGCGCCGGACTGGCAGCGCTCGCAGCACTGGACGACGCACTGCCCCGCCACACGGCGGTGGCGGCATACCTCCACGAACGCGACGGCAACCTGGCCACGGCGGCCCGGCTGTACGCCGAGGCGGCCCGCAAGGCCCCCAACCTCGCCGAGCGCAACCACCTGACGCGCCAGGCCGCCCGCCTCAACGCCCGCCGAGGTCGCTGACCGGCCACGCTCGGATTTCCTTGCAGCATTTGGTGCGGACCTGTGGTTGAGACCACGCGGGTCCGAGCTGCGGCGCACCGGACCGTTAGGTGGTTGAGGCGACGGGAGCTCGTTGACAGGGCGGGTGTTCGCTGCACGGGCGTCCGTCGGGCGCCGTGACCACCAGTCGCAAAACAGTGCGCGCCACGTCGAGGAAGATTGGAGGGCGTGGTACCGCTACTGCCGGCCCATGCCGACATCCATGATCAGTAGGATCCGGCGGGTGAGCGAGAACCTGCACCCAGTCCGCAGGGTCAGCGTGGGCGGCCTGAGCGCCGACATCGACGAAGAGCTTGCGCCGATTGTCGAGGTCATCTGGCGTCTCGGGTTGACGACGTGGACCTGTTGTCAGAACGCGGGCGAGAGCAACGCCGACTGGCCGGAGCAATTGCCGCACATGGCCCCGGTCATCGCTTCGCAAGTGGGATGGGCCTACATCGACTTCCCGATCGACGACGGGTTGGCGTTCCTGACTGCGCTCGCCCAAGCCGGCCCTCGCGACGCCTTCTACCTGCGGATGACCCACTGGGCAGCACCGGACTCGTGGCACGTGTCCGCCCGGCCGATGGACAGGGCGACCTTCGACCAGCTGTGCGAGTCGCAGTTCGAGCTACGGCTCCTGTTGGTCCGCTTTCCGAGCTACGACCGCACGGAGATACTGCGTCGGCTGACCGCCTACGAGGCAGGCCGACTTACGCCGCCAGGGCCGATCGATCGGTCAAGCATGGCTGCCAGGCACTTGGCATGATGCGCCACTTCATGCACCCGGCTTCATGGCTGGTGCATGGTTGACGAACAGGCCAGTTACCGGCGCCCGCGGTCTGCGGCATGAGCGTGCACACCACGGCAACCCGATCGGCGGCACGTGTCAGGGGCAAATACCTTGGCTGGCATCCGCGGATCGGGAAAGATCGACCGCGAGGTGACCCACGTGCGGACTCGACTGCGGCAGCTGCGAATCGACGCGCGGACCGTGTGGCGCGCGGGGATTCATCACGTGCAGGGCAGCGGTGATTGCCACAGGTGCATTCGCCTGCGGGTCTGGGGCGCTGGGAAGACGAGCCAGGCACTCCAGGCGGATCTGCTGTCGGTCGCCTGGCCGGCACCGTGGGGGGCATGCGCGACTGACGGCGCCTATCCGGCATCGGCCGACGTACGAGCCGTCATCAGCTACGCCCTGAAGCACGGGTGGCAGCCTGAGGTCGGGTCGCCCGGGGGGATTTCACCCCCGGGCTCCCACAGAACCGTGCGTAACAGTCTCCCGTTACACGGCTCTTGTCATCCTGATCACCAGAAGCGCGGTGTCCATGCCCAGTGGGCGAAGAGCCTCGGGTACTGGCGGGTGATGCGCTGCCAGCACTGTTGGGCCTTCCTGAACGGCCGCAGTCGTTTGTACTTCTTGCGGATCCAGCGCACCAGGT